>CAZEBT010000001.1:0-53452 GCA_964510485.1 uncultured Dehalococcoidales bacterium
CGCCGGGCAGGGGCGCTACCGGTTCGGTTAGCAGGAATTTACCGCTCTGTATCCATTCCTTCAGAGTGGTGGCAATCTCTGCTGCCCTGGGGTAGCTGGATAGGGAGGCAGTGGGTACCTTCTTACCCTGGACTGTTATCTTGCCGCTCTTCAGTTGAGCGTAGCTGACCTCCGCCAGGATATCCGGTTTCATCTGGGGGAATGCCTCTGAATAGTCAACAACGGGGGCGAGGATGTCTGCGTCGGTTACCATGGCATACCGCAGGATTTCCTCGGAGAGTATCGGTATGGGGACCCCGATGCCTACCGTGAGAGTAGCCCCGTAGCCCAGTATGCTGGTTCCCACCAGCCACCTGGGGTTCATTTGCTTCAAATCGCCTATTACCGCCAGTGTCCCGCTGCCCCTCGTGGGCACCCCTTTCTTGGAGCGGGGCGCAGCCGGGTTGTGCTGGGTGCCCTGCCAGGCGACAAAGCCTGTACCACCGCCGAGGAATATCTTGGTGCCTATGCCAATGGTCTTGTAGTAGGGGTCATTGAGCAGCGGTGAGAGCTGCCCGGCACTACAGTAGTTGGCGTTACCCAGGTCGGGTCTCAGTATCCCCAGGTAGGTGTGGATTGTCTTGCTGGAGCGGTTTACAGCCACATTGTAGTTCTGGTAGGCGTTCCTGGGGTTAAAGAGCACGGCCTCATTGAGGTCTTTTATATTTATCCAGGTCTCCAGCCTTCTCCTGGGGTAGCAGTCTGTGCTGTAGCTGGTAGCTATCAGCCTTACGTCTTTGCCAGCGACCAGTTCCTCAATTACGTGTCCCCCGCCATAGTTGAATTCGCCGGGGTAAATCCTGTTTCTGGGGTCATCATCCGGCAGGGCAGTAGCTCCGATATATATGTCCATTGCCCCTAACCCGGTGTAAGCAGGGACATCATTGAGGTGGGTCCTGCCGCCGCCGAGCTTTATCCTCGGACTGGTGTGGCCGATATTGAAGTAGGCGCCGGACGAGCACATGGGACTGAAGGTACCGGTGGTCACCACGTCCACATCCTCGGCTGCTTTTTTAACGCCCTTCGCCTTAGCCAGGTCAATTATTTCTTCGGCGGTAACAACCACCGCTTCCCCGTTACGAATCCTTTTGTTGATTTCCGCGATTGTTTTTGCCATATCTCCACCATAGTAATACTTAGATGCTGAGCTTGTCAATTGGCATAACACGGCGGATGTTGCTCAATTTTGACAAAGGGGGCTGGGCTTGCTACGCTATTTATAGCCATTAATCAGATAGAATAGTTAGTTGAGTAGAGTCGAAGGTTTATCATTCAGGAAGGCAGACCTGCATATACATACCCCCCAGTCCATGTGTTATAGTGACCCCCTGGTTACTCCGGAGCAGATTGTGAGTGCGGCGCTGGCTGCCGGGCTGGAGGTAATTGCAGTAACAGACCACAATACGGCTGAGGCAGTAGATGAGATGAGGCGGGTTGGTGGAGAGAGGGGGCTCTTCGTCTTTCCCGGGATTGAGCTATCGACAAAGGGCGGGCATTTTATTGCTATATTTGAGCTGGATACGCCTGTGGAGAGGCTGCGGGATTTCCTTGGTTACGTCGGAATTGCTCAGGAAGCATGGGGGGATGCCGCTGCTGTGGCAGGCGGCGAGCCAGAAGAGGTCTTTCGGGGGGTTGAGGAGTGGGGAGGGATAGTTATCGCCGCTCATATTGAGAGATGGCCGAGGGGGTTTCTCAAGACAGATGAACCGCGCCGGGTCAAGGTAAGGATTCATAGCAGTAGATACCTCAGCGCCCTGGAAATCACCGTGCCGCAGGATAAAAGCCTGTGGAATGGCGGGCGGGTGCGCAACTACCGCAAGAAGTATGCCTGTATTCAGGGCTCGGATGCACATGCCCTGGATGAGATTGGCCGGCGGCCGGTATATATTCAAATGGAGAGAGTGGGACTGGATGCCCTGCGGTCAGCCTTTCTTGATTATGAGGCGAAGATTCTCTTTCCTGATGAGCTTCCCCTGGAAGAATAGCGGACTCAAAGTAATACGGTTGCCACGAATAACCGGAAGAAAGGAAGTTTGGGTATGGATTATCAGGACATTATTTACACCAAGCAAGAAGGCATTGCCACTATAACACTGAACCGACCGGACAAGATGAATGCCTTTACTCCTGAGATGATGGACAGCGTATACCAGGCTGTGGAAGATGTTCGCAGCGATAAAGAGGTGAAGGTATTGATTATTACCGGTACCGGTCGGGCATTCTGCTCTGGTGCCGATGTCAAGGCAATGGCAAAGAGTTTTGACCAGCCGGGTGGTGGCAGAGGGAGGAGAGTACCAGGGGCGGAGCGCGTGTCGCTCTACCTGCTGTTTCAGAGGTGTGAGAAGCCGATAATTGCGGCAGTCAACGGGGTGGCAGTCGGTGGGGGGCTTGACCTTGCCTGTGCCTGTGACATCAGGATAGCATCGGACAGGGCAAGATTTGCCGAGGTCTTCATAAGAAGGGGGATGATTCCGGCTTCCGGGGGCACCTTCTTTTTACCGAGGCTGGTTGGTCTAGATAAGGCACTTGAACTCATCTGGACCGGTGATATGGTTGATGCCACAGAAGCCAGGCGCATTGGTCTGGTGACCATGGTTGTTCCACACGAGGAGCTGGAGAGCGCCACGCTGGAGCTGGCGGAGAAGCTGGCAAAGGGACCTTCCCTGGCTATTCAGACGGCGAAGCGTATTGTATATGAGGGGCTTGACATGGACCTGGAAACGACCCTGAAGAGCGTATCAGCGGCTCTTAAGGAGATTACCCGGACCAGGGACCATGAAGAAGGGGCTAAGGCATTCGTGGAGAAGAGGGAGCCTGTATTCAGGGGGGAGTAGCCCGATTTTTACCCTTCCTTAGCATCCTCACCCTTGGTGAAGTCTCTGAGTTTCTCTGCCAGGGTCTCCAGACGTTTCTGGACTCTATCATTGACTGAGTCTGGCTCAAAGCTGCCGTCTTCCAGGTGTTTGCCCGCCTTGACCCCGGTAAGCACCTCAATGCCTTCATCAATCGTGTTTACAGGATAGATGTGGAACCTTCCTGCCCTGACTGCCTCCGCCACCTCCTCTTTGAGCATCAGATTATGAGTGTTGCTGGCCGGGATAAGGACTCCCTGCTGCCCGTTCAGTCCCTTAGCCTGGCATACCTCAAAGAAGCCTTCAACCTTCTCGTTTATCCCCCCGATAGCCTGCACCTCTCCTTTCTGGTCAACTGAGCCGGTTACAGCAATGCCCTGCTTTATGGGCACCTCGGACAGGCGGGACAGGATAGCATAGAGCTCGGTGCTGGAGGCGCTGTCTCCTTCTACCTCTTCATAGCTCTGCTCAAATACGAGGCGGGACGAAAGTGATAGCGGGATTTCCCGGACATATTTCTCGGTGATATAGCCGCTCAGTATCATTACCCCCTTGGTGTGAAGGCGGCCTCCCAGCTTGGCTTCTCTCTCAATGTCAAGCAGGCCCTCCCTACCCACGCTGGCACTGGCCGTTATACGGGTCGGTTTGCCAAAGGCAAAATCTCCGAGGTCTATCACTGACAGGCCGTTTACCTGTCCCACCTTCTCCCCCTCAGTGTCTATTATAATCGTGCCCCTGTTTATCATCTCGTTGATGCGCTGATGGATAAGGTTGGAGCGATAGACCCTCTGCTCTAATGCCCTGTCCACGTGTCTGGCTTCTATGAGGGGAGACCCTTCTTCCCCTGCCCAGAAGTTAGCCTCACGGATAATATCGGCGATATCGGCAAACAGTGTGGACAGCTTTTCCTGGTCTTCACTGAGCCGTGAGCTATACTCTGTAATTTTGGCGAGGGCATCATTCTTCAGGTGCGTCAGGTTTTCCTCTTTACATATGTGGCAGATGACAGCCGCGTAGTCTTTCAGGCTGGTCTCTGTCCTGTCCATCCGGGTGTCAAAATCCGCCTTGACCTTGAATAGCTCTTTGAATTCGGGGTCCAGCTGCAACAGCAGGTAGTAAAACATTGGCTCGCCGATAACTACTGCCTTGATATCCAGCGGGATGGGTTCCGGCCTGAGGCTCTTTGTTGCCATGAAACCCAGCCGTTCACCCATTTCTTCAATAATGAGCTTACCGTCACGGAGGGTCCTTTTCAGGCCGTCCCAGGCGAGGTAGTTGGTGAGGAGGTCTTCAATCCTCACCACCAGATAACCGCCATTGGCCCGGTGCATGGAGCCACTTTTTATCATGGTAAAATCGGTGTACAGGGCACCAAACTGGGCTTCCTTCTCAAGGCGACCAAAGAGATTGTTAAAGGTGGGGTTTAGTTCCAGAATTACCGGGGCGCCCTTCAGTTCTGAGTTATCTACCAGAACATTGACCTCATACTTTCTGAGGGACTGTTGTCGGGTGGCAGTTTGTATGGCAGCCACGGGGTCTGATTCTGAGGCTTTAGGTTCCGATTTGAGCTGCCCGAAGTTCTCAATAATATCCTGTTTAACCTCATTCAGGTATTCTAGCACCTGTGGAAGCTGGCTATACCTTTTCTCCAGTTCTTCAAAGAGGTAGCCAATGGAGTAGCTGGTTACCTCACGGTCGGTGTCTTCCATCTGTTTCTCAACAGTGCTCTCCTCGGTCCTGAATTCAGCTATTCTCTCGCTGAGTTCCCTGGCCAGTTCATCCTGGTTCTTGCTTAGCTCCTCTCTAATTTTGGGGCTCAACTTCTGGTACTCCTCCTCACTTATAGGCTGGCCGTCAGGGGCCGGTATAAATACCAGCCCCACCTGGGTAGGGCGCAGTTGGAGTCCCTTGTCTCTGGCTTTTTGACTGATGAGGCTGAAGGCTGCGTCTCTCTTTCTGCTGAACTCCTCGGTTATTTCTGAGCGCCGTTCGGCGTATTCTTTGCTGCTGAATGCCTGGACGAGGCTCCGACGGGCGCTATCAATAACGTGTTTCATATCTTTTTGCAGGCCCTGTCCTGTGCTGGCGGGCATCTTCAGGGCTCGGGGGCAATCTGAATCACGGAAGTTGTGCACGTAGCACCAGTCAGGGGGGACATCTTTTTTGGTTGCCAGTGCCTCCAGAAAGGACTTGATTGCTGTGGTTCTACCGGTGCCGGCCAGACCGGAGACGTAGATGTTAAATCCCGGTTTGAGGATGTTTAGCCCGAATCGGAGGGCACTGAGGGCTCTATCCTGCCCGATAATACTCTCTACAGGGTCCAGTTCCGCGGTTGAGTTGCAGTCAAACAGAGAGGGGTCACAGATTTTTCTTACCTGCGCTGCTGTTAGTTCACTGGGCATGTTCTGCCTCCTTGGCTCTGGCATGTGTGCCATTATTTGGTTACGGGCGAGAGAAATAGCTCAGGGCGGGGTGACCTCAGGCAATCAGAACCTGTCCTGGAGCCCCTTGCGCTGGAAGACATGGCGCCAGTTGCCTGCCTTGGTCCGCATTTCCTTCACCCTGGGAACGTACCTGGTTGCCGGTATTAGCAATAGCACTGCTGAAAAAATAACCAGCGCCCCCGATTCATATCTCAGCCAGGCCACGAAGGGAGTACAGGCGAGAGCCAGGCTGTAGCTGAGGGTGGGGTAGCGTGTAATCAGCAGGGCGATTACGAAGATACCGATGCCAAAGGGCAGAGCCCAGGGCATCAGCAGGCCGAGCACCCCGATGCAGGTAGCTCCCCCCTTACCCCCGCGAAATCTAAGGAATACGGGGAGGCCATGACCAATTACGGCAACTCCTCCGGCGACAAGCTCAATTACAGGAACTCCGGCGACAACAGGCTCAACACCAGATAGTACCCCCAGCCAGCGAGCCAGCAAGACTGCAGCCACTCCCTTGGCGATATCTACCACCAGCACCAGGATGCCGTAGGCTACCCCTACGGTGTAGAAGACATTCATAGCCCCCATATTCCGGGTGCCGACATCACGAATGTCTATACCTCGCCGCAGACGGCTGACTAAATAGGCCGTGGGGAGCGACCCAATCAGGTAGGCACCTATAATGGCCAGTGCTATGACGAGGCCAGTCACAACCTTACCCTTTCGGGGTGTTCGGCCATTTTTCTGAGCTGGTAGTTCAGGATTTCTGGCTTTATAATGCTAGTTCTCTCTCTTGAGTATTGTGGTTGCTCCCTGGCCACCCCCGACGCACGCAGTGGCACAGCCGTAGGTTCCACCCTCTACATTCAGTATTCGGGCTGCTGTACCGACGAGCCTGGTCCCGGTGGCGCCCAGTGGATGGCCGAGGGCGACAGCCCCTCCCTTTATATTAACCTTTTCAGGGTCTATACCCAGCTCTTTTATTGAGTTAATTGTTACGATAGCAAACGCCTCGTTTATCTCCCAGAAATCGATATCTTTCACTTCCAGACCGGCATGCTCCAGAGCCATTCTGCTGGCTGGAATTGGGCCCAGCCCCATCATGGTGGGTTCAACGCCAGCCCAGCCCATGGACACAATGGTAGCCAAGGGTTTAAGCCCGTATTCCTTCGCCTTTTCTTTTGACATTAGAATCATGGCTGATGCCCCGGCATTAAGGGGTGAAGAGTTCCCCGCGGTTACCTGCCCGTCTTCCTTAAATGAGGGCGGCAACTGGGATAGACCCTCCATAGTTGTCGTTGCTCTGATGCTCTGGTCTGAGTCAATAACTCTCTTGGTGCCATCGGCCAGTGTTACCTCTATGGGCATTATTTCACCCTTGAAGAAGCCCTCTTCAAGTGCTTTGGCTGCCTTTTGCTGACTTCCGAGCGACCACTTGTCCATATCTTCTCTGTTGAAGTCTGAATGGGCAAGCAGTTTTTCGGCAGTGAGCCCCATGTTGGCGGTTGTCATAAAATCGTATTTCTTAAAGGCTTCATCGGTGATGAGTCTGGCGTTTGGTTCCACGGGCACCTGGCTCCGGTCACCTCCGCCCAGCGCCGGGATGTGGGTCATGTGTTCGATTCCACAGGAGACAACGATATCTGAGTATCCCAGCATGATTTCCATGGCGCCGGTGTGTATGGTTGACATTGAGGAGGCACACTGTCGGTCAATCCCCTGTCCGGCGACATTAATCGGTAACTCGGCGAGGAATACAATATTCCTTCCACCGTATAGCCACTGTTCGCGCACCGGCATTGCCGTTCCAGTGATTACATCGCCAATCTCCTCTGCTTTAATCCCGGTCCTCTTGACGAGTTCCTTGACCAGCATGGCGGCAACGTCATCCATTCTCAGGCTGTTGAACACGTCTCTCTCTGGTTCCCTCGGCCTTGACCGTGAGAATGCCGACCGGAGATAGTCCACTATCACTGCTTCTCTGATTTCTGCCATTTCTTAACCTCCTTAATTTTAGGGGCACTATATTTTAATAAATTTGCTGAAATACTACCACCGGGGCTTGTATTTACTTCAGCTGCTCTCTGGAGTAGTCAAGGACTCGCCGGGCGACAATCAGCATATTTATCTGGCCGGTGCCTTCGAAGATGTCATTTATTTTAGCATCGCGCATCCATTTCTCCAGGAGGTGCTTTCTGGAATAGCCCAGCGGTCCCATAAGCTCTATTGCTTTCTGGGTAATCCTGGTGACGGCCAGCCCTGCTTTTGCTTTGGCCATTGAGGCTTCCAGGCTGTTGGGCTGGAACTGACTCATCATCCACACCGCTCGTAGCATCAGCATCTTGGCTGCTTTGTAATTTACTTCCATATCCATGACATCACGTTCGACAGCGCTTAGCTGATGATGTGATAGTCCGTAGCGTATCTCAATCCCCTCCTTCTCGAAGGTCTCCTTGACGAAATCGAGGGCAGCACGGCCGACACCCAGGGCCATAGCGGCTATGATGGGTCGGGTAGCATCAAAGGTGGCCATGGCTCTCTTGAAGCCTGCCGTCTGGGACTTGTCTATCTTTCGGACTTCAGGGCTACCCAGTATATTCTCGTAGGGGATGCGGCAGTTGTCCAGGATGATGGTAGCCGTGTCGCTGGCTCTGATTCCCAGCTTGTCCTCGACCTTCTCAACCCTCATCCCTGGGGTTCCTGCCTCTACCACGAACGGTTTCATGCCGGCGCGCCCGGCTGATTTGTCTACGGTAGCCCAGACCACCACCAGGCCATCAGATTCATCCACAGACCTTTTACCCCCGGTTACGAATATCTTTTCGCCGTTGAGCACCCATTCGTCACCTTCGTGCACTGCGGTGGTGGTGATAGCTGCGGTATCCGAGCCACAGCCGGATTCGGTCATAGCCATAGCCCCCCACTTGGGGTCTCCTCCACCGTATTTTTTGAGGAAGCGCTCCTGCTGTTCCTGTGTGCCTGATGTTAGAATAGCCGCGCCCCCGAGGCCTGAACCAGGGCTACATAGCGTGAGACCGGCATCGCCCCAGCAGGTCTCCTCAATCCTGAGAGTAGCCGCTATGCCCAGACCTAATATGCCGCCGGCTCCGGGGTCCTGCCACATTCTGTCAATGAGCTCCTTGGGGCTCTCGTGCTCATGTTCGTCGTAGTAACGAGCTATGGGGCGGAGCATCTCCTCGGCTTGCTTGTGAGCTGCCTGTATTGAGGCTTCCTCTTCAGGTGTCAGTTCAAAATCAATCATAACCCTTTACCTCCTTCTATACGATAGCCATGCCACTAAATGTAGTAAACCCACGGCCGTTTCTCAACCAGAGTTCCACCGGGTGGTCGCGGATATAGCCGTGTCCACCGAGTATCTGTACAGCACGGTCAGTTACCATTAGAGCCATGTCGTCGGCATACATTTTCGTCAGGGAAGCCTCCTTGGTGGCATCTTCTTTGCGGTCCAGTTTCCAGGCTGCCTCCCAGGTCATCAACCGGGTGGCATCAATTTCAATAGCCATCTCGGCGAGCATGAAGGCAATGGTCTGCCGGGAGGCAATAGGCTCACCGAAGGCATAGCGCTCCTTGGCATAGTCCCGTGAGTACTCAAAGGCAGCCCTGGCTACCCCTACCGCCATTGCCGAGAGAGCCACCCGCGAGCAGTTCAGGATTCGGTTGAAATCACACCCCTTCTCACCGCCGAGGCGATTTTCCTTCGGTATACGGCAGTCCTTGAGGGTGAGTTCGTAGGTGGCCAGGGCTTTTATCCCCATGTTCTTCTCACGCTCACCAATCTCAAGCCCCGCCGTACCCTTCTCAATGATAAAGCCCTGAGTGCCGCCGTTCTCAGTGGCGTAGACCAGTAGCAGGTCAGCGTCGGCGGCTAACGGGACATAACATTTTTCTCCGTTCAGTATGTAGTCGTTACCGTTGAGTCTGGCGGTTGTTGAGAGGGAGCAGGGGTCAAAATTGAAGCGGGGTTCAATGAGGGCAGCGGTGGCTGGCCGGTACTTCTCGGCGCAGAAAGCAGGCAGGTATTTGCTCTTCTGTTCCTCGGTGCCCATCTCCACAATGGGCAGGCTAACCAGGGCAGGGCAGAGGATGTGCATTGCCGTGGAAAGGTCGCCCCAGGCGAGCTCCTCAGCGATGAGGGAACCGGTAAGCGTTGAGTGTTCCTCACCAAGCCCCTGGTACTCCTCAGGTATACTGGTAGAGATGAAGCCCATTTCCCAGGCAGTATCTATGATGTCTGCCGGAATCTCACCGCCTTCGTCGCATTCCCTGAATATCTTCCGCATCTCGCCGGTGGCGAACTCTTTTACCATGTTTACTATCATCTGCTGCTCTTCACTGGGGCTGAACGAAATCATTGCTCACTCCTTTCCTTGCAGGTACAGTGTTGGTACATGCTGCAAATAAAACATAGCACGGGCAGGGGTTTTTATCAAGCGTATTCTCTATACGTTAATTACCGCATTTCCCTTTGCGGCCAGACTGAACTTATTGAAGGCAAGCGCCTCGGCATCGTGGTTGTGCTGCGAGATAACCACTATGCCGGATTGTTTGCCTGCCTTATCAAGGGCTATAGAGAGGGCTCTTGAGGCTGGATTGGTCCTGGCGTTATTACCGAGGTTTTTGTACTCCATCTGTAGTAACTGGACAAGCACTCTGGATGCCTCGCTTTCTGCTAACCGGACACGGCTTATATCAGCTCTCAGCCTGGTGACATCGGGTGGTGCCAGATACTTTACCGGACTGCCGAAGATGGCGACTTCCCGGGCAACCTCAAGGGACTGGAGCAGGAGCTGCTGTGGCTGGAGTGTGGCGGTAGTCAGTCTGACACTCTCGTGGTCGTAGGCAGCTAATGCCGCCGGGATATTTTCCTGTGCCAGTGATATGGCAGCCACTATAATCTTATATACCAGCTTATCTGCCTCTTCGGCATCGGTGGCATCAAGGTTTATCAGGACTACGGCTGGCTGGCCGTGGAACTCGGCAAATTCCTTGGTTATCAGTTTGTTATAATTCAGTGTATGCTTCCAGTCTATATTCTTGAGGCTATCCCCTGACTGGTACAGTCGGCTCCCGTAATACTCTACCCCTCTTCTCAACCCATAGGTCAGCTTTAACGTGCCTATGGTTGAAATCAGTGGTAGCATCCCGACTGTAATCTCGGCTAGATACCTTCTGGCTAACCAGGTGGCATATCTTGCCCGGGGGATAACGTAAAGGCTTATCGGTTCTAGCTCAAACCTGGTTTGGACCAGACCCCAGCGGTCAATAGCATGTGCCCTGATCTTAATTATTGGTGTGCCTGATAACTGGGGCGCGAGAGATACCTCCATTACCAGTGTCTTCTCCCTTAGCGGTAGTACGCCGGGCTCTACCTTCAGCCATTCGTAGGGTGATTCCAGAAACAGAGTCCCGCCTATTTCAGTCTCGTTGGTCAGTTCAATGCGGAGGCGGTCCTTTGTCCCGACTAACATTCGCTGCCGGACCTGAGTCTCCATGACCGGCTTCAAGGGCAGCCTTCGGACTATCACTGCGCCTAGAATTCCGAGGAATGCGATTACGGTAACGCTGGCTAAGAGGAGGGACAGGCTGCTGACCATCAGGGAGATGCCAAGCACCAGAACAGCCATCAGGGCAAGGGCAATGCCGGTTCCGGTGGGGCTGCGTGTATATCTGGTGTTTCGGTACGGGAATGCCCCGGCGGTTTCTTCCAGGCTGCTCGTAATAAGGGCTAATACTGGCAGGGAAAGCAACAGGGAAAAGTAAGGGCCGACAGAGGGCGCCAGCAATATGGCGATGGTGAAGAACATAAAATAGTCTGTCAACAGGTGCATAGTCGCCCTGACGGGCCACCGCCAGAAGAACAGGTAGGCAACAACTAGCAGGACAGGGATAAATGATAGGGCGGGGTCTGAAAGTATGGCAGCTGCTACCAGGGTGCCAGCTACGTATACCTTTAAGGCGACCTTTGTGTTCCGGCTGCGAAGATGAATCATAGCTTCAATTTGGGCACTGGTACCTTTTCCAGGGACCTTTCCAGAATAGTCCCGGGGGTAATGTCATCCATCTCAGCTTCAGGCTTGACCCTTATCCGGTGTTCTATGGCAGGAAACACCAGGTGCTTGATGTCATCGGGGATGACAAAATCGCGTCCGTCCAGCAATGCCAGCACACGGGCACATTTGAAGAGTGCTATCCCGGCCCGGGTACTTGGCCCGGACAGCACGTCAGGGTCAAGGCGCAGGGAATCTACAATGGCGGTGGTATACTCGATGATGTCCGCTGAGACATGAACCCCCTTGGCCAGTTCCTGCAACTCTCTTATCTCATCAGTGGTGGTTACCGAGCTGATGTCGGGTTCATCAATCATGTCAATATTGCTTATTATTTGCATCTCCTGTTCTTTTGAGGAATAGTCACTGGTGACTCTGAGTAAGAATCTATCCATTTGAACGTCAGTGAGCGGATAGGTGCCCTCTCCCCCTGATTGAACCTGTGTGGCTATTACCATGAAGGGCTTTGCCAGGAGATAGGTCTTCCCCTCTATGGTAACCTGGTATTCCTGCATGGCCTCAAGCAGTGCTGCCTGAGTCCGGGGGGTGGTCCGGTTGAGCTCATCGGCCAGCAGAATATGGGTGAAGATTGGGCCCTCAATGAATCTGAAAGCACCGTCCGGAGAGTAGATATAGAACCCGGTCACATCGGCCGGCAGCATATCCGGGGTAAACTGTATCCTCTTAAACTCCCCGCTGATTACCTCGGCAAAGGTCTTGGCTAGCTTCGTTTTGGCAGTGCCCGGCAGTCCCTCTATAAGTACATGACCCCCGGCAACGAGAGCGAGCATAAGGGTCTCTTCAATCTCGCCTTTGCCGACGATTACCTTGGATATTTCGCCTAGTATCTTTCCATATAAGTCAGAAATCTTATGAATATCAGCCACTGGTCTCTCCTGTTTTTAGTGTATATCTGGAAACTACTACGAATATTATTGCCACAAAGCCCAGCACCGGATACGGGTTTGATAGTATCTCTCGTGTGCCGGTAAGCCTTGTTTTCGATACGTCAAGTGGTGCTTTAGAAAGGTGTGAGCTGTCTATCAGCATCCCCGTCTGTGTATCCCTGCTGGCGGTCAAATATCTGGTAAAGCTGTAATTGTCATACCTCCCCGCCATACTGTTTATCATAATACTGGGGTCGGATACAATGGCAACCGTCCCCTTACCATAGCGTAACCTGGCTGCCACCGGGAACGGCCCCCTGGGCTCGCTCTCACCCCATGACTCATTCTCATCTATGTCCAGGAAGCTGGTGGGGGAAGACCGGGCTATTATCTCTGTCTGGGCAACATTGGTCAGGGTTGTGGCATGATTAAGTACTATGGTGTCTATACCACTTTGCTTTACATCGGGGGCAAGGTCTACTATCTTGGGTAGCCGGAGGTTTTTATAGCAGAAGAGGGGGTCAAGCAGGGGAACGTTGGTGAAACGGACACTGATGCCGAGGTATGCCAGGATGCTGTTACCGTAGCCATAATCGTCCATCAGCAATATGGTACCGCCTGCGTTAACAAACTGCCCTATCCTTGATAGGTCTTCACTGGTGTACTCAGTATAGGGGATGACTATCAGGGTAGTCTCTTCCGGGGTGTCGGGAAGTTCGTCCAGCGACTCAATGCTAGTGGTACCGGATTCTCTGCAGAAGTGCCTTATCCCGTTCCACATAGTATTGCTGGCCATAAAGTCCTGTATCGAGGGGAAAAACCATATGCAGAGTAACGAGATTACCGCCATTAGAACCACAACAATAAATAGGGCGCTAGAAACCTTCACCTTTTAGACCCTCTTCTATATTACCGGCACTATTTGTAACCATCTTTTCCAGCCCTGCCTCAACCCTGGTGAGTCCCCTCAGATTTTGCGGTAGCATCATTTACCTGACCAGATTTCCATCACCTTGAGGACTACCATCACTATGAAGCCAGCGAATGATACGGCAGCAATAGTATTGAGAGCCCTCCTCGCCCTGGGATTGAGGTACGCATAAAGCAGCGTAATTATCAGGTAGGCAATGATATTAATGGCGACGTAGATGGCAAGGTCATCCTGTCCGGAAAGGGCTAGCAGTGTATTTATTAAGCAAGCCGCCAGGGCCAGAGATAATATGTATTTATTGTATACCCTCAAGACAATACCTCAAGTATAATCCTGCTTTTCCCTTTGCTGTAGTCTTCCTCCTGTATTCTAACGGGTTTCCCCAGGGCTTCACATGATATGGCGGCTAGTATTGATGCTATCGGACTGCCGAGACAGCGGTAATACCAGATATCCTCGTAGTGCAACCTGGGGCCGCTTACCTCTGCATTCACCTGAGAGTCCGACAGGTTTACAGTTACCGAGTTGGCGAGGTCCAGTAGCCCTGTCAGAATATAGGTCGCTGCGGTCTCAATTTCTGTTGATGTTGGTCCCGGCTTGGTCTCCAGCATATCAATATTGATACTCCCCGGCGTGGTAACTGCAATCGCCATGTCGTCTATATTTACCCCGTATCTGACTATCAATCGTCCGGGGATTTTCTGGCTGATTCGCTGAATATCGCCCTTGTCCACCAGCGGTATCAGGGCTTGTGGATGGCCATCCCTCATGGTTGATGGCAGATATACCGCCTTGTTTCTCAAGCCAAGCTCTTCAAGTAGCGCCGCGGTATTCTCCATCCCGGTCTTGAGCATTACCTCGCAGGCTTCTGCTGAAATATAGGGTCGTGTATTTGCCAGGGCAATGCAGGTGAAGCCAATTATGATTGCCGATATTCCTACGGCAGTTAGCGGGACTGAGTCAATGATAAAGTATGACAGGGGTGCAAATATTGCGCCCGCCAGACACAGCCCCGAGCCCAGCATTCTGTATGGATTGGCCGTAATATCACCCCCTCAAAGGCCCCCTTTTAGCTGTGTGCCCCCAGCCGGTGAAATTTCATTGCCTATATCCTAGCTTATGGATTACACGAAGTCAATAGTGAGCAATGTGGACAAATAGTGACAGCAGTCAATATCTGGTGGAGGTTGCTCAGACTCTTATTATCTCTCCCCTTATCTCGTTGCCGATGCTTACCAGCCCGTACGAGTCCCTGGCACGGCCGGGGTTGAACATAAGGCTTCCCCGGACGGGTTGGTTCCAGGATTCGTGGGAGTGTCCGTAGATGATGAGGTCCACACCTGAGAACATCTCACGTACCCTGTCGGCTATTCCCCAGGGTCCCCCCGAACCGTGCATCAGCCCGATTTTCTTTCCGCCGGCTACGAATATATCCTTCTGCGGCAATATTCTCGTAAGTTCGCCTGAGTCTAAATTGCCGGCAACGGCTTTGACCTCTGCGATTGTCCTGAGTCCGTCCAGCACTGCCTTTTGAGTAAAGTCCCCGGCGTGAACAATGAGGTCTACCCTAGCCAGGGCTTGCAGGATTGTAGCTGGAATCTCATCAACAGTGGTAACATGCGTGTCAGAGATTACACCAATTATCAAGGGTGCCTCCTGCAATGTCTCTGTATGGCCTGTAGCCGGTGTGTAGTCACAGGCAGACTATCAGCACTCAATCCCATCCCGGGCTTGTATTCCCTTCCGGAAGTAGTGTTTGACCTCTTTCATTTCTGTTACCAGGTCGGCGGCATCAATAACCTCAGGTGGTGCATTGCGCCCGGTAAGGATTACCTCAACGCCATCCGGTTTATGTGTAATTATCTCCAGCATATCCGCTACCGATATTAAGTTGAAGTGGCTGGCGGTACATATCTCATCAAGAACGATGATATCGTAGTCGCCGGATAGCATAGCCTCCCTTGCCCTGGCTAGACCCACCTGGGCATCACGGACATCCTCCTCCCGTGGGGGGTGCTGCACGTGAATAAATGTGTCTCTGCCGTACTGGTCTATGGTGATGTAGGGTGATACCATCCTGGCTGCATCAAGCTCACCATAGAGCTTCCCCTTCATAAACTGGCCAATGTAGGTCTTCAGTCCGTGCCCCATGGCACGAAAGGCTAGCCCCAGAGCGGCGGTAGTCTTGCCCTTGGAATCCCCTGTATAGACCTGTACATACCCCTTGCCCAGGGGGTGCGCCCTGTCCTTTGTCATGATTACCTCACGGCTATATTAGAACTCATGTGCACTGACTGTCAAGGTCTTCAGTATTGAGGGTTATTGTACCACTCTAATTACCCATGACTAAAGGACTATTGTAAGTGGGGGCAGGGTCATGTAGTATAAGAATGTGAAAATATTGTAAGCTTTGTATAAATATCTTCACATTATTGTAAAGGGGTGGAACCTGCCGTGACAAGCTCAACTTCGGAGGAATCCTGGACCAATTTACGAAAGCACCTGCCTCAGCCCGAGGCACTGCAGTTGATACCTGAGGGGATGGCAAGGAAGTATATCGCCATACCTGTGGCGGTGCATGACAATACCCTGCGGGTGGCTATGGCAAACCCGGCTGATATCCTGGCGCTGGAGGCTCTGGCAACACAGAGCCAGATGCGTATAGAACCTGAACCAGCCGGTGCCGAGGAAATTATAGATGCTATCGATTTCAATTATCAGTCCTATGATGAGATAGAGAGGCAGATTTCCTTTATTACCCGGTCGGATGAGGTGGCTGAGGGGAGAATCAGGCTTGGCGAGGAACCAGCCGGGCTTGATAACATTATCAATACCCCCACAGTGCAGGCGCTGACGCTTACTATAGATGAAGCGGTAAAGGCGCGGGCATCTGATATTCATTTTCAGCCGCAGGAGGACAAACTGCGGGTGCGGTATCGTATTGACGGTACTCTTCACGATGTGCTCTCGCTGCCCCTGGCAGCAGCCATCCCGCTTTGCTCCAGAATTAAAATCCTGGCTAATATGAACATTGCTGAGCATCATCGCCCCCAGGACGGTCAGTTTTCAATTAATGCCAAGGGCCGGCTACTGGATATTCGGGTGGGGATTACACCTACTGTCTGTGGTGAGATGGTGGCACTGCGGCTCCTTGACAAGTCCCGGGCCAGCCGTACCCTGTCTGAACTGGGTTTTCTTCCTGATAGTCTGGCGAAGTATGAGCAGATGCTCAAGGTTCCCTACGGCATGCTCCTGGTCAGCGGCCCTACCGGTGCTGGTAAGACCACCACCCTCTATGCCTCGGTAAACTGCCTTGACCATGTTGGGCAGAACATCATCACAATTGAGGACCCTGTGGAATACAGGTTTAAGAATATTAATCAGGTTCAGGTCAATACGAGGGCTGGAGTTACGTTCTCCAGTGGACTGAGGTCACTACTGCGGCTCGACCCCGACGTGATGCTGGTTGGCGAGATACGGGATGCCGAAACCGCCAGGATTGCTGTACAGTCGGCTCTTACCGGCCACCTGGTGCTCTCTTCAATACATGCCAATGACGCGGTGGGTGTAGTTTTCCGCCTGCTTGACCTGGGTGTTGAGCCATTTCTGGTATCCTCGGCACTTATCGGTGTTGTGGCCCAAAGGATGGTACGTCAGATCTGCCCCAACTGTGTCCACAGGGTTGAAGCCCCCCTGGTAGAGCAGATGGCCTATGATAAAGAAATGGGTGAAAAGCGAAGCAAGTTCTCTTATGGTAGGGGATGCAAATCATGCGGCGATACCGGCTATCAGGGGCGGACCGGGATTTTTGAAATTCTTCGTATGAGCGACCATATGCGGATGATGGTGCTCAACGGCACTACAGCCGGCGAACTGCGAAACCAGGCGCTTGAAGAGGGGATGACACCGTTAATGAAGGACGGCATGTCCAAGGTAAAAGCTGGTATTACCACCCCTTCTGAGGTTTTGCATAACACATACTCTACGGAATAGCGTAGAGCATCTCTGAAGCAGGTATTGGGGGTGAGCAAATAGAGTATCAATATGTAGCCTACAATCAAAACGGAGAGCTGGTTAAAGGCAGGCTATCGGCTGCCAGTGACGAGGCAGCAACCGAGTTGCTGGACTACGTTGATTATCGGGTAGTTAACCTGAGAACGTTTGTTCCATTTCTCAGCCTGGACAAGCTGTTCGCACGCTTTTCACGGACCAAGCCGAATGAGATAATACTCTTCTACCGGCAGCTGGCGCTGCTCCTTGAATCAGGCATAGATATTATTACCTCCCTTGAGTTGCTGCGAGGTCAGATGTCCAACCGTGCTCTGGCCAGGGTTTTACGTGAGGTAATAGATGATGTCCGCAGTGGCAACCAGCTATCGGCAGCCATGGACAAGTATCCCGGTGTCTTCTCTGCTATATGCCGCCGGTCACTACGAGTAGGCGAACAAACCGGGGGTCTTGAAGTCATACTGAGGCAGGTAGCTGATTACATTGAAAAGGACATCGTTGCTGCCAAGGGTGTTAAGGGTGCTCTCATGTATCCAATCATTGCTTCTGTCGCTACCGTTCTGGTAGTTGGCGTGTTAGTTGGCTTTGTCTTACCCGCTTTTGGTGACCTGTACAGTTCACTTGGGGCTGAACTGCCTCTACTGACCAGGATACTCCTTGGTGCCTCCAGCGCTTTGCAGAGCTACGGGCTTTTTATTCTGCTGGGAGTGGTTATCCTGGCAGTTGTTGCTGCCATCTATCTAAAGACCCCGAATGGAAGACTAAGGTGGGCTAAGCTGGCTCTGAGCCTGCCATTGGTAGGGCGGATTACTCACCTTAAGGAGCTTGCCCGTTGTTGTCGTAGTATCTCTTTACTGTTTAAGGCGGGTTTGCCGTTAACCGAAATTATGCCGCTGGTTATTGAGGGTGTTGGTAACGGGATGATGGTTAAGGCTCTGTCTGATGTCCAGCAGGATATGCTTCAGGGTGAAGGCTTGTCGGCACCGATGGCAAAGAACGCCCTCTTTTTGCCAATGATGGTACAGATGGTGAAGGTTGGTGAGGAGACCGGCAGCCTTGATACCACTTTAATGGCTGTAGCGCAGGGTTACGAGACGGAAGCTCAGGATAAGACTGATTCAATTATCAGGCTTATCCAGCCAACAATGACGTTATTTATAGGTCTGGTAGTTGGTGTTATTGCCTTATCTATGGTTTCGGCAATGTATTCTATGTACGGGCAGCTAATGTAGTCCGGAGGTGCGGTGTTAGCGACACAGTAATTGAGGCAGGACAATGTGGATATCCCGGGTCTCCAAAATATGTCATATATTCTCCGGTGATGAGTCAGGTACGACTCTCATTGAGGCTCTGGTAGCCCTGGCTATTGTGGGTATGGTAGCGGTCACCTTTCTCAGCGGTCTGGCTACTACCTCAAGGGCTGCCCTTATCGCTGATGAGCAGTCTACTGCGGAGAGCCTGGCTCGCAGTCAACTGGAGTATGTTAAGAACTGTCCCTATCAAAAAGATGTGTCCAGTTATCAGCTGGACCCGGAGCTTACCGTTCCCAACGATAGCTGGGAGGTGCTACCGTCCGTCGTTGAACTTGTGCATGAGACTGACGATGGCATCCAGAAGGTAACGGTTACGGTTGAGCATAATGACGAACCAGTGTTCGTCATGGAGGGATATAAGGTAGATAGATGAAGTTTTCTGAGAAAGGTTTCACTATGGTGGAGCTGGTAGTAGCTACGGCCATTATAGCTATTATCGGTGTTGCCGCTACTACGTCTGTATTCCACGTTGTCAGGGGTACCGGGCGCACCAACGACAATATGAATGCCATTTGCCAGGTACAGAATGCTGGCTACTGGATTAGCTGTGATGCCCAGGTGGCTGATAGTGTGATTGTTGGCAGTGTGGGGTGGCCACTGTATATATACCTGATGATGTTCTGGACCGAGCAGGATTACGATGGAGGCAACCCGACCTATCACTCAGTCTCCTACTTCTTTGAAGACCTGTACGGTGGAGATGGAGTTGGAACGCTCAAGAGGTATCACTGGAGCAGCGCTGGAGACAGTGACTATACTCTGATAGCCAGCAATATATATTATGACGATGATGACCCTGGTAATACTACCAAGGCCAGTTACCAGAACCCGGCATTATCCTTGCAGATTACTGCTGTCTGTGGAGATATTACTGAAAGCCGACAATACAAGATTAACCGTCGCCCGAACCTGGATTAAAGGGTGTACCATGACAAGCTTTCTGAAGAAGATAATAAAGAATGAAAGCGGGCAGGTCTTACCCGCTGTCCTAGCCCTGCTGGTCCTGGGTGGTCTGATAGTTGTCCCCGGTCTTGACTATGCGACCACCAGCCTCAATAGTGGCCGAAATATTCAGCGGGGTATAAAGGGAATCTATGCTGCTGAAGCTGGCATAGAGAATGCCCTGTGGTGCCTGGGAAATGGCACCTCGCCGGACGAACAGCTTGCCGGCACCATTAATCAGGGGGAGGTAGGAATACAGACTGCTGACAGCGGGAACTATACCCTCTATTTTGGTAAGCTGGTAGAGGCAGGCGGGCACA
This sequence comes from uncultured Dehalococcoidales bacterium, assembly GCA_964510485.1. Taxonomy (GTDB): domain Bacteria; phylum Chloroflexota; class Dehalococcoidia; order Dehalococcoidales; family Fen-1064; genus CAZEBT01. Next base: position 19,790 of record CAZEBT010000001.1, read on the forward strand.
GCAATTACCTGGGGGTAGATGGTGAGATTGTGTGGGATGGGGGGGAAGGGGCGTATAAATATACCATTACCGTTACCTGGCAGCCTGAACAGGGTAGTCCGACAATACACCTGAAGGAGGTCGGGGCGAGGCTTCCGGTAGGCTATAGCTACCAGTGGTGGTCAGCCGATGACTTTGAGGACAATCTTTCTACCTATAATCCTACATGGACTCTGGATACCTATGGGGCTTACCTGCTCAAGTGGGTGCTTCCGGGGAATCCTTACGTTTCACAGAGTAACCCTGTTGCCACGCAGGAGTTCTATATAAATGGGACCGGAGAGCTGGAGGGTGATTATACGTGGGTGGTAGCCAGCAGAGGTGATATCGGAGAGGTAGGTGAGGTCTCAGGTACTTTATACACTATTACCTCGACGGCTACGGACCCTGCCAGTTGCGAGGTTACCGCTGAAATAGTGGCTGATGTAGTGATGGATGGAGGAACGGCCTGTATCGTAGCCTGGCGGGTAATAAGATAACCGGGTGAGCAGGAGTTGACAGTGAAGTTAGGTAAAACAAGTATATTGCTGCTAGCCGTTGGCATAGCTGTTATTGCCTTCATCAGTCTGGGCGTAGCTCGTGCCCAGCAGCTTCAGGAGCAGGACAGGGTGAACGAAGAGCTTTCCCTGGTTACCTGGCGGCTGAACACGCTGAGGGTTGCACAACTCCAGTCTCAGTGTGAAGAACTGGAGGAGCAGCTCGGTCAAATCACGGTGCAGCTGGAAGCTACCAGGACGGTTCTTACCCTGCCGGTGGGGAGCATTGATGCCGATGATTTACTGTTCAGTATTGCTGAGTACTGCAATGTGGAGATAACTGGGATTATATCTTCGGGTATACGCGGCGATATGCTGGAAGGGGTTCCCTGCTCGGTACTCACGTTAAACGTAGATGTTGAGGGCGACGTATCGGACTTGATCAGCTTTGCTAACAGTGTGAACGCTGATTTTGAGACCGGTGCCATTGAGGCAGTAGATATACAGATTTCTGATAATACTACTGAGCAGAGACCGACAGCTGGAATCAGCCTGAATGTTTATGCCTATCGGGGTAACTAGCTATGGCTAAGAAGGTTGTTACGCTATATGTTGATGATGCTGGCATCCGCCTTCTCGTATGCAGGGGCAACCGCGTAAGGAGATGGGCTGAGCTGCCATTGCCGCCGGGGCAAATTGAAGGGGGCGTTATCACTGATGAGGCCGGGGTTGCTAATAGCCTCAGACAGCTCCTCAAAGAGCAGAAGATAAGGGTAAAAAAGGTTGTCGTCGGCTTGAGTGGACTCCATTGCCTGACGCGACCGATTATCCTGCCGCAGTTGCCGAAGGCAATGCTGGCTGAGGCGGTGATAAGGGAGGCAAGGAGACTGCTGCCGGTGCCCCCGGAGCAGCTTTATATCACCTGGCATACTCTGCCGGTACCCGGGGGAAAGACGTACGTATTTCTGGTTGCCATACCTCGCCGGAGTGCTGATGCCCTGCTCAAAATGCTCCAGAGAGCGAACCTCAAGCCCTGCATTATGGGCATAAAGCCTCTGGCTCTGGCAGGTCTGGTGAAGGAGCCCACTGCCATAATTGTTGATGTCCAGCCCACTGAATTTGACATTGTAATTATGGTGGACGGAGTCCCGCAGCCAATCAGGACATTATCTTTCCCCAGCCAGGCGCTGTCCCTGGAAAAGAAGCTCTCAATAATAGTGAGTGACCTCAATAGAACCATAGAATTTTACAATTCCAATGACCCGGAGCAACCTCTGAATCCTGGTGTTCCCATGTATGTCTCCGGGGAGATAGCGTCTGAGCCCAAGCTGTGCCAGTCCCTGTCAGACAGGCTGGGGTATACTGTGTCAGCTCTCAAATCACCTCTTAGGGTCAATAAGTGGTTCACCCCGAATAACTACCTGGTCAACATTGGTCTGGCCCTCCAGGAGCCGTCACTGAGGAAGATGGCCGGGCCTGTGGTAGCCAAATCAAATCTTTTGCCGGTTGAGTACCAGCCCAAGCCAATCTCCTGGGGCAGGGTAATTGCCCTGCCCAGTGCTATCGCTGTTGCCGGGTTAGCTGTACCCCTGGTAATGTTCATGTCAGGTACCTCGGCTGATATTGCCTTAACGTCGGAGCAACTGGAGCTTGCCAGTCAGGTTCTCTCGGAGAAGCAATCGCAGAAGCAGGAGCTGACGAGGAATATAAACGAGCTGGAGGGCAGGGTGGCGGAGTTAGAGGCATCTCTGGCAACCTTCAACGTGGTACTCAACAGGATTGATACGCAGTGCAGCGCTATTAATGGTAACCTGGGGGTAACAATGGACAATCTGCCCAAGCTCATTGAGCTGACCAGCGTTGAATGTAGCGGCGACACTGTGAGCATAAATGGACAGTCACCCAGCGAGACTGAGGTCTTATTATATGCCAGAAGTCTGAGAAGTAGCGGCCAGTTCTCTGAGACCGATGTTGCCAGCGTGGCGAGGAACGAAAGCGGAGGGATGGACTTTACTCTGGTTCTGAAAAGGTGAGGTTGGTAATGGATATTCTTTCATTGCTTCATTTGGCTGAATCAAGGGGTGCCTCTGATTTGCACCTGGTTGTTGCCAGCCCACCGGTGCTCCGTATCAATGGTGCACTCGGACCACTGGATAATATGGCATCGCTGACGGAAGATGATTTGGAGCAGGTCTTCAACCAGATAACCTCAGAGGAGGACAGGGAGAAGTTCCGCCTTCGCCCGGAGCTTGACTTCAGCTATGCTGTTCCCGATATCGGCAGGTTCAGGTGTAACGTGGCTAAGCAGCTCGGCACGATTAGTCTTGTCATGCGCTTGCTGCCGGTAACCGTACCCACTCTTGATGAACTGGGGCTGCCTGAGATATGTGAGGAGCTGGCCCTTAAACCTCAGGGGCTGGTGGTGATTAGCGGGCCCACCGGCAGCGGTAAGTCTACCACGCTGGCTTCTATGATTGGCTACCTCAATACCACCGGTACTGCTGCAAGTCGCCGCGTGGTTACTGTTGAAGACCCCGTAGAATACGTCTATACCAGTCGGAATTGCACCATAACTCAGCGGGAGTTGGGTAGTGACACCCTTTCCTTTGCCGAGGCGTTGAGGCACGTATTGCGGCAGGACCCGGACGTGATTCTGATAGGTGAGATGAGGGACACCGAGACGGCGGCGGCGGCGCTTACCATAGCTGAAACCGGGCATCTGGTATTGACCACCGGTCATGCCTCAAGTGCCTCGGGGGCTATTGAGCGAATAATAGACCTGTTCCCTCCGCATGAACGTCATCTGGTTCAGGCACGCCTGGCATCGGTGCTCCTCGGTGTTCTGTGTCAGGCACTGGTGCCCAGGGCTGATGGCTCTGGAAGGGTGGTTGCCGTTGAGATTATGCTGGCTAATTCAGCGGTAAGAAATCTAATCAGAGAGGGTAAGCTCTTTCAGCTGCCCAACACAATCCGCACCCATGCGCGGGACGGGATGCAGCTACGAGACCAGGCGCTGGTCCAGCTATACCGTGAGGGGAAAATCAGCCGGGAGAACCTCTTCTCCTTCTGTAGTGAGCAGGCTGAACTGGAAAGGCTTCTCGGTAATGGCGGGGACGGCCCAGCCCCTGTCCGGTCATAGTATTAGACCTGCTCCGGATGGCTAACAAACAGGCTTGCCAGAGTCCTTTTTACCCCGTTAAGCAAAAATAGAGAGGCCTACCAGTGATACTGATAGGCCCCTTCTTTGTCTTGGAAACTGGCCAGGATTCAGAGCAGTAGCTTATGGCTATGGTTAAGGAGACTGGGTTACTGTGCCATCTGTCTCACAGGTGTAAAAGTAGGCAGTTGTGCCTTTGCTCATGTAGCGAGCACCAACTACACCATAGAGCGGCTCAGCAGATGGGTCGCCGGCACCGATACCAGGGAATGATGTCATATCATTTGTGGCATTAGCCACGGCGCCGACCACGGTGCAGCCAAGGTCAGCCATCATCGCCATCATTGCCGTCTCTACATTGTGGAGTTCAGTGGCGGCGGCTTCTGCTTTACCCCTGCTCATAAACTTGCCGACATTGGGTACGGCAACGGCCGCCAGAACTCCCAGGATGGCAACCACCACCAGTAGCTCAATCAGGGTGAAGCCCTTCTCACCATAGCGAAAGTGTTTTGTGAATTTTTTCACCTTTCGTCACCTCCTTTCACATTTCGTACACTTTAAGCATACCATAGTATTGCTGAACGTCAATGAGTTATTGGTCACCCCCGGATATAGGAATAAAGTCCTATAAAGTCCTGTGTGGGCCAGCCGGGGAGGTAATATCCCTGTTGACTGTTTACAGAAAAACGTTCACAATGTAGTGAGATGGATGTAGTAATAACGGTTGCTCTGGCTCTGCTCGGTGTGGCTATTGGCAGTTTCCTCAATGTCTGTATTGACCGTTTGCCGGCGGGAAGGTCGCTGGTCTATCCACCATCGCACTGTGATTCCTGTCAGCGCAGTCTGTCAACGAGAGACCTTATCCCGGTTTTCAGCTACCTGTGGCTGCGGGGCCGCTGCCGCTACTGTCAGGCACATGTCCCCCAGCGTGTACTCTGGGTGGAGGTCGGGACCGGACTGCTCTTTGCCCTCCTCTACCCGTACCTTCGTTTGACAGATTTCACCATCTGCCCGAACCTTAATCTGGCGGTTGAGTTCGCCATTGTTGCCCTATACTGCAGCCTGTTCATTGTAATTATGGTCATTGACCTGGAGCATAAGCTTATCCTGAACAAGGTAGTCTATCCTGCCGCAGTAGTGGCTCTGGTAATCAGCATCTTCTTGCCCGCGCAAGGTATTGAGTCTCTTCACTGGCCAGCAGAGGTGAACGGGCTTATCGGTGGGGCTATCGGGTTTGTCCTGCTATTGATACCGGCGCTTGTTTTCCGGGGGGGAATGGGCTGGGGAGATGTTAAAATGGCGGCGCTAATAGGTCTCGTTACCGGTTTTCCTCTGGTGTTTGTCGCCCTTTTTGGGGGAATAGTCCTCGGCGGGCTGGCGGCTGCCTTTCTCCTTATAATCAGGGTAAAGAAACGAAGGGACCCCATCCCTTTTGGCCCGTTTTTATCAATAGCAACGATAGTCACCCTGCTGTACGGAAGCGAGATACTTGACTGGTATCTGGGTATGTTATTATAATTTTCGTCGGACGGGTTAATCTGTGAGATTATTGTAATAGAGAGACCATGTACCGCTAATCAGTGCTTTAAGCGGTGAGGTCAGGCACAGTTATCAGGCACGAGTGAGGCTCAGCGGTAGCAGTTAGAACTGGTAGCGGGGTGTATCGGGTAGCGATAGGGTCAAACAGGGTGCATACGAAGTAGTACTTTAGTACCCCCAACTTTATCCGAATTGGTCTGGTTTCCACTTGACAACTGTCCCATTTTGGTAGCATAATAGTGTAAACATTGTTTATATTTTGTCACTAAATATATATATGGTCACAAAATGATTACACAAGCTGTTTTTCCCTTGGCTCAGCTCCTGGTGCTGCTCACCAGGGCTATCAACTGTCAGAGGGTGGGCTTATTCTTTGCTGAGGCTGATAGCCGGGATTTTACTGCCAGAATTGTTGAGCCTGACGGGGCAGACGGATTCGTGTCCAAGATACTCGGGGCTGACAGCCCTGTTATTGAGTATCTGGGGCGGGAACATAAGCCGTTATCCAGGGAGCAGTTATCGGTATTGCCTGAATTCAGTGGTCTATCTGAGGCAGAGAAGAAAGATATAAAGTCGGGTGGGATAGAGCTATTGGTGCCTCTGATAGGTCATGATAGATTGATAGGTGTCCTGGTGCTGGAAAGGAAGGTGAGTGGCCAGTACACGCCTGAAGACCTCACTCTGCTGGAGGACTTTGCCCACAGGGTTGCCGGGAGTATATATAAGGAGTACCTGCGGGAGCAACCCGGGGAGTATCAGAAGGAGCTGTCGGTCATTGACCGCTCCAGTGCCATCATTACATCCAGCCTGGATATTCAGAGAATATATGATAGCTTCATAGAGGAGCTGAAGAGGGTGGTTGATGTCAACTGGGCAGCAATTGCTCTCATTGAGGAAGACGAGATTCATTTCCAGGCGCTGTCCTCGGAGATAGGCTCGCCCTGGCAGCTGGGGGAGCGGATATCGATAAAGGGCACAGCTACCGAATGGATAGCCAGTAAAAGAAAGGCTGTTATTGAACCCGACCTGCTGGTGGAAAGCAGGTTTGCCACGGGAAAGCATCACTTGAGGCAGGGGGTACGCTCAATTGCCTACCTCCCACTGATTATAGGTGATGAGGTTATCGGGAGTTTGATTGTAGCCAGCCAGCGTCCTGATGCCTATGGCCAGCGGCAGGCTGATATCCTGGAGGAGCTGGCTTCCCGGATAGCCGGGCCGGTTGAGAATTCCCGTCTCTATGCCAGGGCACAGCGAATGGCTCGTGTTGATGAGCTTACCGGCTTGCTGAACCGCCGCTCTCTCGATGAAATCATTGACAGTGAGATTAACCGTCATTCTCGTTATGGGGGTGTACTATCATTAATCATTCTGGATGTTGACTCTATGAAGAGGGTCAATGACACTCAGGGGCATCTGGCCGGTGATAAACTCCTCCGGCAGGTCGGCAGTATTCTAGCAAGAACTATAAGGAGGTCTGACCAGGGTTTCCGCTATGGCGGGGATGAATTTGCCGTTCTTCTACCGCAGACATCAATTGATGCTGCCATGCACGTGGCTGAGCGTATTCGCCTGCAAACAGCGTCGGGGACCAAGGAGAGTATCCCGGCTACTGCCAGTCTTGGCCTGGCAAGCTGGCCAACCGAGGGTCTCACGCCGGACGAGGTGATTGCTGCGGCTGATTCGGCACTTTATCAGGCTAAGCGGAGCGGTGGCAACCGAATCCAGCGTTACCAGACAAGTTCACTGATTTCCAATTACACGGTGGCAAGTACTCAGAAAAATGATGACAGTGAAGCCCTGAGTACCATCTATTTCATGGCGGCAGCCGTTGATGCCAGGGACCACTACACTGGCGACCATTCAAGAAAGGTGAACAAGTATGCGGTAGCCATGGGGAAGGCGCTGAATCTGGAACCACAGGAGGTAAGCAGGATAAGCGCCTGTGCCTTATTGCATGATATCGGCAAGGTCGGCATTAGTGACGGGATACTCAACAAGCCTGACAAATTGACGGAAGAGGAATGGAAGGTAATCAAGTCTCATCCCCAGTTGGGGGCGACTATTGCCAGTCACGTTCATCAACTGGCTCCCTATATACCCGGTATCCTGTACCATCATGAGAGGTATGACGGGGGTGGCTATCCCGAAGGTCTAAAGGGTGAAGAGATACCGCTGGAGGCTCGTATTCTGGCTATAGCCGATTCCTTTGCTGCCATGACCTCTGCCCGGCACTACTCTGCTGCTCTGCCTTATGAGAAAGCGGTTCAGGAGATAAAGGATGGCGCCGGCACACAGTTTGACCCCAGCCTGGTTGAGGTTTTTCTATCAGTTCTCGAAGAAATATCGTCTCCATATGACGGCGTTGCCGGGGCGGAAGCGTTAGAAGATAATGTTACCCCTGTTGCCACCAGGGGTTTCAAGTGAGGGTCTTAAAATGAATAATAAGATACAGGTGTTCATAGTTAGTCAGCAGTCCATTTTTCGGCGGGGAGTAGAATTCTCGCTCTCCTCGACAGAGGACATCGAGGTCCTGGGTGGAGCCAGTGCCAACGGTGAAGCGCTCTCCGCAATCGACAACCTGCCACCGGATGTAGCCATTGTGGACATTGATAGTTCCCCGGATGGTGGACTTATGCTGGCCCGTATGATAAAACAGCGCTTACCCTGTGTTGGTATAGTTGCCCTTAGCTCCAATCTCAACGACGGCCAGCTCTTCCAGGCGCTGAAAACCCAGGTAGCAGCCTACCTGAATAAGGAGATTGATGCTGATGAGCTGGCTGGTGCTATCAGGCGCGTGGCTAGTGGCGAGCACCCCATAAATGAGAGCCTTGTTGCGCGACCGAATGTAGCCAACAGGGTGTTAGCCGAGTTTCAGGAGCTCTCCTGGCAAAGTGAGGCCTTCATCTCCCCCCTCACCTCCAGAGAGACACAAATCCTTAATTATATTGCTCAGGGCTACCTCAACAAGCAGATTGCCATTGAACTCGATATTAGTGAGCAGACTATAAAGAATCACGTTACTTCTATCCTGCGAAAACTGAATGCCAATGCTCGCACCGAGGCTGTGGTCATTGGCATAAAGCAGGGCTTGATATCTCTCAACTAGGTGTTTGCTCTGTTTCAGTTGCATCAGTAAAAGAAATAAAAAATCTGGAGCCTGCATCCAAGAATTCCACACCCTCTGTACGGGACAATTGCGGAAGCTGACGGATGCCTAGTATACAGATGAACAGGTGAGTAAGTTGAAGAGCGTCAAGGCTTTCTGGGGTGGGGCTCGACGGATGAGGTATATTCTCGGTACTCTGATTGCTCTGGTAGTCGCAGACGGTCTGATAAGCAACTTTCTGATAAGACAGGGGCTGGCCTGGGAAGGTAACCCGTTTCTGGAGGCTCTGGTAGGAGGGGGAGCTTTCCTGGTCATAAAGATACTGGGTGCGCTCTTCTGTGCACTCGTTCTGTGGGATATTCATAGACAGTGGCCCAGGCTGGGGCTAATTAGCAGTCTGTGCTTTGTGTGCCTGTACACGGGAATCGTATTCTGGAACTTATGCGCCTTCTTTATTGCGCAGGCGTGAGCATATTCTGTAGATACTCCGCTGCCCCGGGTCTGGTTTACATAACACTCTCAAGCCGAAACAGGTGGACGGCGGCCTGCCCAGGGCCTTGCCTTCTCAAGCTGTGCTGCCAGGCGGAAGAGGGTTGCCTCGTCCCCGAAGCGCCCGATGAAGTGGCAGCCTATCGGTAACCCCTGGTCGTTCCAGAAGAGTGGCACCGACATAGCCGGCTGCCCGGTGATATTGCAGAGCGGTGTGAAGGGCACAAACTCGGCAGAACGGAGCATTCCCAGTAACGGGTTGTCCGGCGGGGAGTCAAAGGTGCCCAGAGGCACCGGCGGCTCACCAAGGGTGGGTGTCAGAATAATATCGTAATCAATGAACAGACGGCCGATTTCACGCGATATCATTTGTAACCCTGTTACGGCGAGCACGTAGGCTGATGCGCTCTGCTGTTGACCCATCTCATATAGAGCCCAGGTGAGCGGCTCAAAATCGTCTCTGGTGGGTGTCTGGCCAGTTATGAGGGCAATGCCGTCAATGTTACTGGTACAGCCTGCCGACCACACAGTCATGAACCACTCGGTTATCTTGTCACCAGGAAGTTCCAGGGTGGTCTCAACCACATTGTGGCCCAGGTCGGCGCATAATGCCGCCGCATCATGCACTGCACTAACGCAGTCTGTGTGGACGGTGGCACCCGTGGTAGCCGTGGTGGTAAAGGCGATACGTAGTTGCCCGGGGTCAGTGCCTACCTCCTTGAGGAACGGGCGCAGCGGGGGTGGTGCCCAGTACGGGTCACCCACACCGGGTCCCGAGGTGGCATCAAGCAGGGCAGCGCTGTCCCGCACCGAGCGGGTGAGGGCGTGCTCGACAACCAGCCCGCTGAATATATCGCCGAAATCAGGGCCGAGTGTATTGCGTGCCCGGGTGGGCTTGAGGCCGAAGATGCCGCAGCATGAGGACGGAATCCGAATTGACCCAGCGCCGTCGCTACCGTGAGCCATGGGAACCATACCGGCTGCTACGGCAGCGGCTGCGCCTCCGCTGGAACCACCGGTAGTCCGGCTTGTGTCCCATGGATTTCGACTCGGTCCAAACAGGTGGGGCTCCGTAGTCGGGAGGATGCCGAACTCCGGCAGGTTGGTCTTCCCGAGGATAATGAGACCGGCGCGCTTCTGTCGCACCACTAATTCACTGTCATGGTCGGGCACGAAATCGCGTTGAAAGGCTGTCCCTGATGTCATCCGCACCCCGCGGTAAGAGGCGTGCAGGTCCTTGAGTAAGAAGGGCACGCCTGTAAAGGGCCCGTCGGGCAGCTCAGCAGTGGCTGCGGCACGTGCCTGCTCATACATCGGTGTGACCACTGCATTGAGCGTGGGATTCAGGCGTTCAATCCGTTCGATAGCTGCCTCTACGAGCTCAATTGCCTTGACCTCTTTTCGCCGAACAAGCCCAGCCTGTGCAGTTGCGTCCATAAAGGCAGTGTCATCCAGTTTCACCATGGCTACTTCTCCTCTACAAAAAGTTTGGCTATGCCTGTTGCCTGCCAGTGCTGTTCAAACATGCCTGGTATCAGGCTAATCCACTTGACCTGATAGAAGGTTAACGGCTGGAGTGCTGGATGTCAAGCCTTCCCGGAAGCCTGGAGCCAGCTCACCTGATTATTGGTAATACTGGTGCTCTATTGACCTATGATGTATAATCTATTTGAGATAAATAGGAGGTGCATCGTGGAAGCCAGAGCCAGATATGAAGAAAGGCCGTGGTTGAAGTTTTATCTTGATGGGGTTCCACCTGATGTTGATATTCCGGAACAGTCCGTGGTTGAGACGTTTGATGATGCCACGGACAGGTGGGGAAATAAGACAGCCTTGATATTTTATGGCAGGAAGATGAATTATCGGGAGCTACGAGACCAGGTTGATAGATTTGCTACCGCCCTGTACGATTTGGGAATCAAGAAGGGGGATAGGGTTGCCCTGCTCTTGCTGAACTCTCCTCAGTTTATCATAGCCTATTTCGGGGCGCTTAAAGCCGGGGCTACCCTGACCCCGATTAGCCCCGTTTATGTTTCTCCCGAAATCAAACATCAGATTGAAGACAGCGGGGCGAAGACACTCGTCTGTCAGGACATTCTCTACGACCACGTAGAGAGGTCGGGTGTTGAATTAGACAGGGTCATCCTAACTGGTATCGCCGAGTACTTACCTGGCTTGAAGAGGCTCCTGGGGAAAAGTATGCTCCGGGCGGTATATCAAAAAATGTCAGCACCATCCCAGGAAATCTTTGAAAGAGAGGGTTTCTATCAGTTCCAGGAGCTGGTTAAGAAGTATCCGCCGAATCCGCCCAAAATCGAGTTCAATGTTAGGCAGGACCTGGTGACGCTCCCCTATACCGGAGGAACGACGGGACTGCCGAAGGGTGCCATGATAACCCATCATAATATTGTGGCTGCCCATCATCTGGGTAAGGTCTACTGGGGAAACGTTGTTGAGGAGGGCAAAGAGGTAATGTTAGCCTATTTACCCTTCTACCATATCTATGGCCAGTCGGTGATAATGCTGGGTGGTATATCTCAGGGCTTTACTCTGGTGATATTTACCACCCCCGACCTTGATGATATCTTAAATTCCATAGAGAGCTATAAGGCAACGATATTTTACAGCGTGCCATCCCTGTATGAGGCTCTCCGGGATTATGCCCGAACCGACAGGGTGAACTGGAAGCGTATCAAGGTGCTCATCTCAGGCGCTGATGCCCTTCTTGAGGACACTGCCAGGGGCTGGGAGCAGCGGACCGGCGCCAAAATCCACGAGGGCTGGGGGATGACCGAAACCAGCTCGGTGGGTATGCTTAACCCTTATGGTCGGACCAAGGTCGGTTCCTTTGGAACACCTATATCCAACACTATGGCTGCCATAGTTAATCCTGAGGGCAGTGAGTTCCTACCGGTTGGTGAGGTAGGCGAGCTGATAGTTAGAGGCCCACAGGTAATGCTGGGGTACTGGAATAGACCGGAAGAAACAAAAAACGCATTTGTGAAAGTAGGTGGTGAGACATGGCTCAGGACCAGCGACCTGGCAAGCATGGATGAGGAGGGCTATTTCTATTTCTACGATAGAAAGAGGGACATGATTAAATATAAGGGCCTGGCTGTATTTGCCCGGGAGGTGGAAGAAGTCCTGGCAAATCACCCCCAGATTAAAGAGGCAGGGGTTATCGGCGTCCCGGACCCGGATGTCGGGGAGCAGGTTAAGGCAGTGGTAGTCCCGGAGACCGAGGCGCGGGGCAAGTTAATGGAGGAGGAAATCATCAAGTATTGTCAAGAAAGACTGGCTCACTATAAGTGTCCCAAGATTGTTGAATTTAGGGGCGAGGTGCCCAAAACAGATGTCGGCAAGGTATCCCGGCGGGAGCTGAGAGAAGAGGGGGAGGTTTAAAATGGCATCATTTTTTGAGGTGGAGGGTCTCACCAAAAGCTTCGGTGGACTTGTTGCTGTAAAGGATGTCAGCTTTCGAGTAGAGAGGGATGAAATCGTCGGGCTTATTGGCCCCAATGGTGCCGGCAAGACTACGCTGGTAAGGTGCATACTGGGCATATTGAAACCTGATTCTGGCAGGGTAACATTTAAGGGTGAAGATATTACCAGGCGGCGTCCCTGGGATGTTGTGCAGAGGGGTCTGGTGGGGACTTTTCAGGTAGTCAAGCCGTTTCGCCGTCTGCCTATTATTGCTAATGTTATGGTAGGGTGTCTCTCTCCGCGGGTAAAGAAGCGTGGGGAGTGGGTCAAGAGGGTGGAGGTAAAGGCGCGGGATGCCCTGGAGTTTGTCGGGATTGCTGACCTTGCCCTTGAGCCAGCCTCCGTCCTGTCACATGGGGATTTAAAAAGGCTGGAGGTAGCCAGGGCAATAGCTACCGACCCCGAATTGCTTGTGCTCGACGAGCCCTTTGGTGGGCTGAATCCTGCCGAAACAGAACTTATGGCTAAATCAATAAAACGATTGCACAAGGGGGGAAGGTTCGGCAGGCTGCATAGTGAGGGTCCGGCCATGCTTATCATAGAGCACAAACTGCACGAACTGATGAAGATAGTTGATAGGGTGATAGTGCTTAACTTTGGAGAGGTTCTTGCCGGGGGCACCCCTGAAGAAATAGCCAAGGATGAGCAGGTAATTGAGGCCTATACCGGGAAGGAGGTGCTCGTTGCTTGAGATAAAGGGAGTAACCGTCCGTTATGATACCGCCATGGTACTGGATGAAGCGAGCCTGAAGGTTGAAAAGGGAGAACTGGTTGGGCTGGTCGGTCCTAATGGTGCTGGCAAGAGCACCCTGCTCCGGTCTGTAGCCGGTCTGGTAAGCTGGGAAAAGGAGGTATTGAGGGGAACCAGGAACGCAGATATAACCTTTGAAGGCACTATAGAGTTTGAAGGCGAGAGAATTGAAAGACTCTCGGCATCGGAGATAGCCAGGAGAGGCCTGATTCTCTGTCCGGAGAGAGGCAGGCCGTTTGCTGAAATGACAGTCAAGGATAATTTGCTGGCTGGTGCCTACCTTTGTAAAGACAGGGGTGAGGTGAGCGACAACCTTACCAAGGTCCATGAGTTATTCCCCAGGCTGAAGGAGAGGGGAGGGCAGATATCGGGGACGTTATCCGGTGGGGAACGACAGATGCTGTGCATCGGCCGGGCGCTAATGCACCAGCCCAAGTTCTTGCTGGTTGATGAACCATCCAGTGGACTGGCTCCGAAGTTGAAAGAGGACCTATTTAAGCGCGTAGAGGAGATCTATCACGAGCTGGGCGTTACCATCCTTCTGGCTGAGCAGGATGTCAGTTTCGCCTTCGACCTGGCAGTAAGAAGCTATGTCATGTCGCGGGGACACATAATTGCCCACGGCACAGCTAAAGAATTACTTAGCGACGAGACTATCAGAAAGACATACCTGGGCTTATAGACCACCTTCGCTCAGTGTAAAGAGGCGCCGCAGGCCCGGCAGGTATGGCGAAACCAGACATTGGATAACTTACAGCGGGGACACTCTCTCTCAATCTTGTCGCGTATCCAGACAGCAATACCCTCCGGCATGAAGAGCAACATCAATATCACTATGGCGGCGAAGATAAAGAACCGCCACTCGTAAATCCCCCCTGTCTTCAGTAACTCCATGAGAGGATACAGCAAGTAGACCCCCAGCACCGGCCCGTAGATGCTAACGATACCGCCAAAGACCGTCCATATTATTACCTGGAACGACAGCGTCAGGTCCAGTGTCGATGGGCCGGCGATTCTAATGATGTGAGCATACAGGGCGCCGGCAATTCCAGCGAAGAAACCACCTATGGCGAAAGCCAGCAGCTTATATTTTACGGTGTTGATTCCGCTGGCACGGGCTGTAATCTCATCCTCGCGAATAGCATGAAAAATAATCCCGGTTCTGACCAGGCTGCTTTTGGCATCGGTGAGCTTCCACATTATGAACACTGAGGCAATCATGACCAGCAGTGTCACGTAAAAGTTGACCGTCTTGGATTCGGAAATCCGGTCAAGGCCAGAAATACCCAGTTCGCCACCAGTGAAGTCGGTGAAAGCAAAAATGATACCAAGAAGGATAAGGGGGAAGGCTAAAGTGACCAGGGACAGGTAAGGACCTCTTAGCCTTAATGCCGGCAAACACATCACTACCCCGGCTATAACCCCGCCTAATGCCCCAATAGGCACTGTTGCCCATGGTTGCCAGCCCAGGTCTCTATTGAGGATAGCCGCTGTATAGGCGGCAACGCCGAAGAATAGAGCATGCCCAAAGTTTACCTGACCTGTATAGCCGGATATGAAGTCCCAGCTGACAGCGAAAATAACAAACAGATTGGCGAAGGTAAGAACGCGCAGGAGAAATGGCTGTATCGCAATTGGTTGAGTAATTAAGGGAAAGAGAAATAAAAGCAGGAAGAAAACCAGGGCTATCAGCCTGCCCGGAATGGCTACCACATCACCCTGAAAATCCTTAAGCAGCCGCCTTATCAATTACAGTCTCTCCTCTTCAAAGGCTACGCCAAATAGCCCCTCGGGCCTGAACACAAGTACTCCTACCATGACGGCGAGGGCAAACGCCCCCTTCAGAAAGGCGCCTGTCGGGAGCAGGTAAACAACCAGGACCTCGACCAGCGCCAGTATGAAGGCACCGATGAAACTTCCCTTAATGCTTCCCAGGCCTCCCAGGACGATGATTGCCATCATCATTACGAATGGAGGCGTCCACATGTGGGGTTCAAGGACCAGCGTTGGAGCCACCAGGACTCCGGCAATAGCTGCCAGTCCTGATGCCAGGCCCATAACTATCAACAGTATCCTGGAAACATCTATCCCCATCAGGTTAGCCACTTCGGTATCCTGAGCTGTAGCCCTGATGGCAATGCCCAGCTTTGTCTTTGTCAGGAGTAACCACACCCCAAGAAGAACAACTAGGGCTACACCAAATGTCAACAGGTGTTGATAAGAGACCTTGACGCCAATTATTTCCCAGTATCCGGAAACGAAGCTCGGCGCTCCGAGATAGTGACCGCCGAAGGCAGGCACCAGAAGGATATACTCCTGAAAGACCATAGCCAGGGCGAGGGTAACCAGCAGCACGGTTACGTGATGCTCGCGTATACGGTCAATGAACAGCTTATAGGCGCCGCCGGCTATAAAGATGCTGAAGACAATGGACAGGATGATTGCCTTGGTGAGCGATACATCTACTCCCATGCCGCGAATGAATCCTATCCCGAACCATATCAGGAGCAGCGCAATGGCAGCAGACAGGGCAATTGACACGATAGTGGGCAGGCGGAAAAGGAGAAACAGGCTATACGTGCCAACTGACATGAGGAATGCAACGACCAGCGCCAGGACAACTGATGAAACGGGGTCCAACCCGAGCACTTGGGCACAGGTATACAGGGCGTAGGCAGCCATCATGTAGAATGCAGTATGCGCCAGGTTTAGCATTCTGGCTACGCCGAAGATGAGGGAGAAGCCGATAGCGAGAAGGGCATATACCCCTCCCTTCACCAGCGTATTAACTAGAATTCCCTCAATCATAGCCTGTCCGTCTGAGCACTACTTGCCGATGCCTCCTGGCCGCTTCTCATGGGAACCCTGAGATTGCACCAGCTACCTCAGGGTTCCCAAAATAGGGCTAAAAGCAGTTTGGCCATTCAAATGGGGCCAAGGTGCCGTTTCTTATTCTTGCGGCTCTGTGGCTGCCTCAGCCGTCAATCTCTCAATTAGCCGTGGCGGTGCCTGCCACATAACAGTGCCCTCGTAGAATATACCTTCCCAGTCGCCTGTCATTAGGTTCGGCCAGATGCATTTCTGCACTCCATCCTGCCATTGGGTGGCGATACCTGTGGCATGGCCGGGACCGTACACCAGGTCATGAGGATTTCCCAGTGGTGCATCTTCCACGGTTGTAAAGGAAACGGGACCGCCGCATCCTACGAAGTCCGTCTTTTCCAGTTCGGCAACAACGGCGTCGGAGTCTAGGGTCCCCGCCCTTTCAACAGCTTCTGCCAGGATAACAATGGCATCACTGGTTCCGGCAGTGTAAGTGGGCAACTGTCCAGCCTTCTCCTTAAATGCCTCAAGGAAGGCAGCGGTCTTGTACGTCTGCGCTACTCCCTCACAGTAGGTGGCTAGGGTGGTGTCATAGTTGCCGAAACCGCCGGTCGCATCCCAGAAGCCCTCCTTCTGTGCTTCAACGTTGATGCCTACCGAAGCCGCTGATATCTCCAGTTCACCCCATGTCTTGGCATAGGGAATGCCCAGCGGTCCGGAGATAATAGGCATGATGATGTCAGTGTTGGCAGCTTCTATGGCTGTCATTTCGGCATTGAGTTCAGTGGCTGTGGGTGACGGTCTCCATGTCCCGGAGATTTCCATCCCCAGCCTCATGGGGACTAGCGCCTCCATAGCAGCCACCATGGCATCGGCCCACTGTGCTCCTTCAGCGCATATGGCGACTCGCAGAGGCCTCTGGATGCCTGTCTGGGCTTGTATGATGCCTCCCGCCATTCCCACTTCATACAGCGTGTTGTAGACCAGAAATGTGTTGCACATTGGGGTCACCCTGAAGAAGTACTTGTAGCGGTCATAATCTTGGGCTACTGCTGTACAGAGCTCTACGGTAGCGGCACCACAATCCATGAAGATCATCTGATCGTCCATGGCGACTTCCTGCATGGGAAATACGCCTTCGGTTCTGAAACCGCCGACTACGAAGTCTACCTGGTCCACCGTTATCAGGCGTTCCATTGCCGCGGCAGCATCGTCAGGGCTGAGCATCTCGTTGGAGTCTGCCTTGACCAGTTCAATCATGTACGTTTCTTCACCTATTGTTACACCGCCAGCGTCATTGACTGTATCCCGCCCGATTTCGGCGCCCCACCAGTGGTGCTCGCCCTGCATGTATGTCATTGGCCCGATAACGCCGATCTTGATGGTATTGGCCTCTTCTTCAGGCCCACAAGCGGCGAAGATAAATGGTACCAGTAGCAGACATGCAATCAACGAGAAAACGAGCCTTTTCTTCATTATTCCCTCCTTCACAATTCCTGTTTGAGAAGTCTCTCTGCTGGGGCAGGGTATAACCTATACTGTCCCCAGCATGTTAACATTCACAAATCTATTCACCTCCTTCCATCAGTTCTGTTGTCATTACCAGTGCCACCATTCTAATGTGCCAGATGGTAAATGTCAATATCTTTTAGCTTGTTTATGTGCTTGGTGACGTAACCTTGACCGTGACGGGGGTGCTGATACCAGTGTAGATATGGTATTATGCAGGAGAGAGCCGGGGGAGTCTGTGAAGGTTATCGGTATGTTTGCTATCGGAAAAACCAGGACAGGTATGAAGACGGCGGTCTGTTCTGCAATAAGCTCCAGACGACTTGTTGAGTTCTACTACCGTGGTGGAGTTCGTCTGGTCGAGCCATTCTGCCTGGGAGAAATCGGCCCTGGTGATGAAGGGACGCTGCTGTGCTATCAGGTCAGCGGATATACCAGGTTTGGTGAGCCTGTTGGCTGGAAGCTGTATAGGTTCTCGGAGATATCTAAATTAGAGGTCGTTAACGAGAATTTTACCGGTACCAGACCGGGCTATGACCCGGGTAATTTGGAAATGACGACCGTCTACTGTTGTGTCTCTACAGTTGCCGACGAGGAGACCCAGCCGGAGGAGACAGCCGGGCCGGTACTGGCTGGCAGCGCGGCAAATCTATCTTACGAAGAGGCTGAGGACTCAGCCGTACCCTGCCAGAAGCACGATGAGCTGATGAAGAGGTCCCACCTTTCTCATTCTATCCCTCCAGTCAGTGCGGTTGCTGAGGACGGTGCCATATCAGGTAGAGAAAGGGTCGTCATCCATGAGAATAACATGAAAATGAGAAGTAGAATACGGCAGGTGAGCCTGGCCATTCATAAAAAGGTCACAAGGGGTATTACCAGAGGTGGTTGGCTTGTGTGGCGCAGGGGTTAGCGGGAATCTAATAGTAGCAAAGCATGAAGGAGGAAACAGTGGTTAATTCAATTCGTGTTGACAGAGATGTCCCAATGAAAATGAGGGACGGCATTGTACTGCGGGCTGACGTCTACCGGCCGGATGATAGTGAGAAACACCCGGCGATTGTCGTGCGAACGCCGTATGACAAGGTGCCTTCTACTACCAGCGATTATCTTTCACCGTTAGGGGCAGCGTTTGCGGGATATGCCGTGGTTATTCAAGATACCAGAGGCAGATTCGCTTCAGAAGGAGAATTTGTCGCCGGGGCACCAGAAGGCCAGGACGGGTACGATACAATCGAGACCGTGGCTGCCGAATCCTGGTGTGACGGCAACGTTGGGATGGCTGGCGCCTCATATCTTGGGCGGAATCAGTGGCAAGCCGCACTGGAAAACCCTCCTCATCTAAAAGCCATTGCCCCTCACGTAATCTCATCCGGTGCACTTTCTGAGTCCAGAAAGAGTGGTGTCCATGACCTAGAAACAGCTATCAGCTGGTCGGCGGCTATGGCTATTGATACAATTGGCAGGATGGCTCAAGAGGGGAAGGATGTCACAGAGGTGCTGGGTATGGTTAGATATGTCATGGACAATATTGAGGAAGCGTGCAATTTCTTGCCGCTTAAGGATATACCTTTCTTCAAATTTGAGGGACTGGAGGAAGGGTTCATGAGCCGCTTCAGTGATGCCGGCCTGGCAGGAATAAAGTCCGAGGAGGACATCTTCTGGGCATATGACAGGGTGAAGGTCCCCTGTATGCATTCTGGCGGCTGGTATGATATGTTTACTGGCGACACCTTTAGAAATTTCCTGGGCATGAGAGAGAAGGGAGGCTCGCAGGTTGCTCGTGAGGGGCAGCACGTTTTTATGGGTCCCTGGACTCATGGAGCCAGGCTCCACAACCTTGTGGGAGGGATGAATTTTGGCCGCTTTGCGTCTGGTGCGGGCTCATTCGCGACGGCCAGGCATATTGCCTTTTTCAATAAATACTTGAGGGGTGTTGATAGTCCCTATCTTGTTCCCATACGCTACTTCGTCATGGGAAGGAAGAGATGGAAGAATGCCGACACCTGGCCTCTGCCTGAGACAGAATGGCAGCGGTTTTATTTCCACAGCCGGGGTCACGCCAACACCGCCGCCGGTGATGGTGTATTAGGCAGAGAGGAGCCGGGGACGGAATCTCCGGATATTTATATCTATAATCCACATGACCCCGTACCTTCAAGGGGTGGCCGGCTCAATCCGGACCTGAACCTGGCTGCGGGTCCGCTGGACCAGTCCTTCATTGAGAAACGCAATGACGTGCTGTGCTATACAACACCCGAGTTGACAGAGGAATTGGAGGTTACCGGCCCGCTGATGCTTCATCTCTTTGCCTCTACCTCAGCAAAAGACACCGATTTTATGGTGAGACTGGTTGACGTTCATCCAGGCGGACTGGCTATTAATGTGGCGGAGGGCTGCATTCGTGCCCGGTACCGGAAGTCTATTCTCCAGCCCGAGCTGATAACCCCAGGGGAGGTCTATGAGTATACTATCAACATGGCAGCCACCAGTATTGTCTTTGGCAGGGGACATCGTATTCGCATACATATTGCCAGCAGCGATTTTCCCCGGTTTGACCGCAACATGAACACAGGGAATCCTGTTGGAGAAGACGCCGTAGGTATCCCGGCCATGCAGACCATATATCATCAGCCAGACTATTCATCATATGTAGACCTGCCGGTAATACCTGCCACAGGTTGACTCAGGGTGGTCACCCCTGTGGAGATAGAGGGTCGTGGTTACCGGTCCTCATTATCCAATTCCTTCTGGAACCGGTGATATTCGTACAATCTAGCCAGGGCACGGCTGGCTCCTGCCAGTGAGCTGTAGACCGCTACACCACTCCGGGGTAGCTCCACCTGAAGCCTGGCACGTAATTCGCGCTCCCAGGTGTCGTTCATGAAGGAATGGAAGACGAGCACCGCGGGCTTGCCATAGGGGTTATCCTTGCAGAAGTCTCCCAGATAATTTAGTGCCTGGTCCAGATGTCCGGGCCCGGCTGCGTTTATCATGTCCAGATGAGGCCTGACAATGAGTATATCTATTAACGGGTCGGCAGCTACCAGTTCCATCTCTCGCTGTAGCAGTGACGCATCCCGGAATGCCAGCCCTGTGTCCAGAGGGTTCCTGATACTGGAGCCAGCAAGGGGTATGAACTTCTTGAGTTCTTCCTGGGTCTCTCTGGTCAGGGCGGGGACTTCCAACCCCTCCCGGCTGCAGGTATCAGCCGAAGCCACGCTGGAGCCACCACCGAGTACAAGAACAGACACCCTCTTTCCCTTTGGGGGTTTGACGTAGAGAAGGGTCATGGCGGTCTCCGCCATCTCTTCCAGGGAGGAGACAGGTACGGCACCTGTCTGGGCAAAGAAGCCCTGCCAGACTGCTGCCTGCCCCGCCATTGAGGCGGTGTGGGAGGCTGCCGCTCTTGACCCTGACTCGGTAAGCCCTGCCTTCCATATGATAACCGGCTTGACCCGGTTGATTTCTTTCACCTGCCTCAGCAGCTTGGCGCCGTCCTTAACCCCTTCCAGGTACATGCAGATGATTCTGGTTTCGGGGTCAACCGCCAGGTACTCCAGATAATCGGTACTGTCCAGAACATAGGCATTGCCGAAGCTGATTGTCTTGCTGAAGTAGACGCCGTAGTTGGGCCCATAGTGAGTAAACCAGTTGCAGTGGCCACCGCTCTGGGAGATAAGAGATACCGAACCGCTTTTCCTGGGTAGCTGGTCAAAGGTACCTACACCGGCATCAGGCACGTATAGACCCATGCAGTTTGGACCGATGAGGCGCAGGCCTCCACGCAGGGCTATCTGCCGGACTCTATTCCCCAGCTCTATGGCTTCTTCCTCTCCTGTCTCCTCAAAACCAGCGGTGAATACATGGATGTTTTTAGCGTTAGCCGTGATGCAGTCCTCGAGCACCTCAGGCAGTGCCTGGGATGGTACGGATACAACCACCAGGTCTACGGGTTCCGGGATGGATGCAACATCAGGGTAGGTTTTGAGTCCCAGGATTTCTGTAGCCTTGGGGTTGACCGGGTAGATATGCCCCTGGAAGCCCAGTTGCTCGAAACACTCAACGAAGCGGGCTCCTCCAAAGTTCTGGCTTTCGCCACGCTTGGCTTTCGCCGAGACACCTACTACAGCTACTACCTTGGGGCTAAAGGCCGCCTCTAGGGCTGGGTCCCAGGCCATAATTCAAAGATTTCCTTTCCGGGTGAGGACAACCCAGTAAATATTCTAGCTGGTCTGACCGGGGATTGTCAATTACTGGCTGAAGGGTTCACCGGTAGGCGGGGTGAAGTTATGCCTTCTTAAAGGGAGACCCATTGCCCCACGGTTTTCACAGCATGGTCGGCGCCGAAATACCCGGTGAAGAGCCGGAAGTAGTGGAGCTCCTCCTTGCTGCGGACCAGGGGGTATTTGGCCTGTGCTTCGGTGAGTTCACGGTCCGGGACTCGCTCCTCAAAGTACGCCGGCAGGAGACTGGCAGAGCCGGAGCCCTGAGAGAACTCCTGTTTGGTACGCCAGACTATGGATTCGGGCAGGATATTTTTATACGCCTGGCGGAATACCCATTTTTCTATTTTCTGACCATTCGCCGGCTTTTGTTTATATTGAGGGGGTATTGACATGGAGTAGCGGAGCAGTTCCCCGGATATCAGTGGAGCGACGACACGGAGGGAGTTGCAGGCGTTCATGCGGTCGAGGCGTAGCGAGGCGTTGTTGTGCAGGAAGCCGATACACTCCATCTGTCTGGCAAACAGCTCTTCGGCAGGGCAGTGGCTGAGATATGTATATCCGCAGAACACCTCGTCACCCCCCTCACCGGAGAGCAGTACCTGGATGCCCTGTTCCCTGGCATAGCGGGAGATGAGGTAGTTGGAGACCGCACTTCGTACCAGAGAGGGGTCAAAGGACTCCAGGTAGTATATTACCTGCGGCAGGGCTTCCAGTACCTGTTCAAGGTCCACAATCAGCTCGTGGTGTTCGGAGCCGATGTAGTCGGCCATAATGCGGGCTGCCTGGATATCATTGCTCTCCCCGACGCCCAGGGCAAAGGTTTTCAGCCGGGCACTCTCTCCGAACTTCGCTTTATATGCCTTGCTGCCAATGTAGCTGATAACGCTGCTGTCCATTCCGCCACTGAGCAGACTGCCGGTTGGCATGGTGAAGTCAACCCGGTTGTTGAAACTTCGCTCAATAATCTCCCGGACATTGCCGGTCATCACATCGACACTGTGGCTGCCGAACTCCGGCGGGCTCTTGGGTAGTTCGGCAAACCGGGTGAGCTGACCGCTACGACCCATATAATGCCCGTTGGGGAACTCATAGACCTCTCTGGTCACCTGAAGTATCCCCTTGAGCTCGGAGGCAAGGTAAAGGGTGTTGTCCTTCCAGCCGTAGAAAAGGGTCTTAATGCCCAGCAAATCGCGCGCTGCCAGGAGATTCTCGCCATCAAAGATGACCAGTGCAAAGATGGCGTCGTTGAGGTGTTCGAGCATCTCCCTGCCGTATTTCTGGTAGAGGGTGAGCAGCAGGCGCTCCTCTCTGAAGGGGCCATCCGGTACGTTGTGGTTGCCGGCCAGGTCGGCAAAGTTGCCTATCTGACCATCATAGCAGATTACGAGGTCGGGTTTGCTGGCGCTACGAACCGGTATTTTTATACCGTCACCACCCACAGCACCGTCAGCCTGGAGGTAGTTCTGAGCGAGGATAACCCGGTCTCCTTCATGTACCCCCGAGGTGAAGGGTCCCCTGTGGGCAATCGCACGCATAATGGCTTCTATTTCATTTCGACTGGGGTTACCGCAGGCGATGGCAAGTCCGCTCACGCTATTGAGCCCTCCCTGTTGGTGGTGTCATACCGGCCGGGGGTTATTTCACAATCTCAAAGATAGCTACCAGCCCGTGCCCGCACCCCAGTCCGGCTTGTAGCCCCATCTCGAGTTCCCTGAGGCAGTATCCCAGCTGTGGTTCTACCAGGCTGGTCCGCGGGGTTCCGACCCTTGTCCCAGCCGCCGCTTTCACCACCTTATTCATGGTGCTGAGTACCTTCCTTGCGGTGCCAGATATTGCCAGGGGGGCTTCTGGGGGAGTGCTTTGCTCCAGTATTGCCCTGGTATAGGTTATCAGGTAGTTCCACCAGGCGGTAAGGTTCTGGTGGTAGGCGTTTACCTCGGTGAAGCCCTCTCTGGGGGCATAGTGAACCAGCAGGTCATCAAGGTTGCTGCTCAGGTTAGGCTCAAAGAGCAGGTTAACCAGTCCACGGAGAGGCTGGCAGTGCGGATTATACTGGGCTGTGTCCATATGGCGACCGACAAACGAAGAGCGGTCAGCCAGCTTGCGCAGGACAATAGCGCCGTCTGCCTTCTTTCTAGCCTGCTGGTAGATATTCTGAACCTCCCGGCGTCCCATAATCCTTAGCGGGAAGTAGGTCAACTCTTGCTCTTCCCTGTCACCGTCGGCGTAGATATAGGAGATGGCGTAGTCCATCCACTGGTTATCTTCAAGATTATCTGTCCAGAGTGTCTGCCACTCATAGGAGTACCGCCCCAGCCAGTCAATGGCAATGATGGCGCCGTTTTTACTCTGCCTGGCAATGCTGGCCAGCAAATTCACGGTCTGCTCATCGGTATTGTGGGAGAGCGTCCCGTAGTTAGCCAGGTACAGGTCATAGGTCTCTTCGGCAGCATGGTCAAGTTCATTGAAGTCAGAAAGGACGAAGTCCATATTCTCTGCGTTACGGTAGGTAGCCCGGGCTTGCTCCAGTAAGCCCTCATTGATATCAATTCCTCTGTAAAGCTTGAGCACATCGGGCTCCACCAGCTTGATGTTGTGCTCTGAAACCGAGTCCTTGCTGTCATTGATGCTGGTAATAAACTCAAAGCCGTCACCGCTGCCGCATCCCAGGTCCAGAACGTGCAGACCTTCACCGTGCTCCTTCCTTCGGGCTATCAGTCGCGCCAGGTATGGCTTGAGGTATAGTCCAAGCTGCTCGTCCTCCCAGAAACGGCGTACGTTATCGTATTTACCCATAAGTCCGCCTGGTTTCTGGTACTGACCGCTCTTCAGTGCCTCATTATAAGCATCTACTTCAGTCATGGGTTCACCTCCTAACTGCCTGCTCCTGAGGCCAGGGACTCCACTATTGATACTGCCTGAAAGCCATCAGCACCGTAGCCATCAGCCCCGACACTCCGGGCAAACTCCTCTGAGACGGGCGCTCCACCGATGATGACCTTTACCTTATCCCTGAGCCCGCTATCCTTGAGTGCCTGGATGGTATCTCCCATCTGTGTCATGGTGCTGGTTAGTAGCGCTGATAGTCCTATGACCTGAGGGTTCTCTTGTCTCACGGCATCAACGATAGCTTGAGGCTCAACATCATTGCCCAGGTCCTTAACCGTATAGCCTGCCCCGCGGAGCAGTATTGTCACTATATTCTTGCCGATATCGTGGAGGTCTCCTTTTACTGTGGCCATAACTATCTTGCCCTTAGCCTTGATACCGCTGCTGGCAAGGTGGGGTTCCAGTATCTCCATGGCGGCTCCTACCGCTTCGGCGGAAGCCAGCATGTCTGGAATAAAGTACTCCCTGGTCTCAAATTTCTGCCCGACGATGCCCATGCCCTCGGTGAGTCCCCGGTTGATTATATCGGTAATATCAACCTTCTGGTCGAGGGCTTTATAGATAAGCTCGGTAACTCCCGGCTGATCCACCATCTCTTCCTCCAGACCCTCGTCATCCTGTGTTACTCTGCCCTGAATCACATTTTCTCGAATCAGGCTGATTATATCCTCTGTCATTCTCTCTCTCCGATTCTAGTATTCTCTTAGCCTGGGTAACAGGCCAGGCACCTGCTGGAACACACGGTCTATGGTGGCTCTATCTATGTGGTGGGGTGGCTGCGACATCATCTGCTCCATATTCTCTCGTGCCCTTAGCAGTGTCTCATCCACCATGCCTTTGCCCTCAAAGGGGTACGATGGTGTAACTTCACCGGAGCGGAGCGCACTCCGCACAAAGCGCACGTAGAGCTTGTGCGAGGTGCCCATCACCCTTCGTACCTGCTCCAAGCACTCTGAAACCCTGTCGCTGGTGATTGATGGTTGCCTGACGAACCGCTTCACCATGTCTATGTGAGTGTTATCCAGCACTGCCTGGATGGGGCAGAAGGTGTTGGTCCGCTCCAGAAGGCCGAAGGCGTAGTGAATGTACTGGGCGCCGGACAGCGTTACCAGAATGTGGGAAAACAGCCTCTCTACAGAAGCCTGTATTCCGGGGACATTCACGTCGGAGATGCCACCGGTGGAATAGCACGGCAGGCCGTAATAGCGTGCCATCTGGACGCAGTCTATGTTATACTGGCTGAACTCGGGGACTCCGTAGGAGTCATTGAGGTCATCCATGCGTGCCCTCACCGGCACGCTGCCGTAGAGCACCGGTGCTCCCTTATTCACCAGCTGGGTCAGGGCCATTCCTACCAGAATTTCGGCATTTATCTGGGCTACCATGCCCTCTTCCCTGATTGGGGCGGTGGAGCCACCCTGAGGAGAGCTGGAGATTACCAGGGGAATGCCTCTTTTAGCTATCTCAATAGCCTTTTGAGTGGTATCGTCCACGAGTTGCAGGGGGCTTTTTACGGTACAGGTGATGAAAGAGATGATGGGGTTCTCTTTGAACCTGGCTTCTCCTCCGGCAATGATTTGAGCCATTCCAACCACATTATCCAGCTGGGCAAGCTCCGTTAGCCCTGACATGACGTGCTTGGTGGTGTTGTTCAGGGAGGCGAAGAACTTGTTCACGTCCTTGTTTTCGTCGTTGATATCGTCATCCTGAATGTTGACTGTGCGCAGGAAGCTGTCCCACGAATCGAGGTTCTCGCAGAGGTGTGCTGCCTGGGCCAGCCTGTCCACGGTACCCTTTTGCACTCTGAACACGGGGAAATCAGCCTCGCGAGCCGGGTCCCTCTTGCTGATAAAGGTCTCCACATCCACATCCAGCCAGTTGTTAGCCTCGGAGCCCGAGGCGAAGCGTACCCTTGGTTCACTGCCATCAAGAATAAGACAGTTGTCCTCATGGCGGGCTCCAAGCTTCACCACCTTGGGTGCTGCCTGCAATGTATCAGAGATAATCTTCTCCGGTATCCTGACCAGCCAGCGAGCCGGACCCTCCTGTTCCACAGGTGTAACATCGGCGCCGAAATCACCGTAGACCTCAGCGGCATCGCTGTTAAAGCATATTATGCCGGGGTCAGCCAGTATATCCAGAGAGGCCTGGTGTATCCTCTCTATCTGCTCCTGGTTAAGTCTCTGATATGGTTCTACTAGTACTCCTTGTCGTGCCATTATATTTCTCCTAGTCCACTCTGGTTGCCCGCTATTGGGCTAGTCCACGATACCCTTTATCTCTGAGAGTATGCGAGACCTGGTCTCGGCTGGCAGGCTGTGGCTGCTGGCGGCGATAATCTGCGGTACCATTTTGGCTGCCTTCTCCCAGATAGCCCTCTTTCCTTCTGTCTCCCATTCCTCCCTGTTTTTCCTGTCGCTTAGAGAGGGCTGATAGTGTTCACTGCGCATATGATTTCTGGTGTGCTTGGCAGCGACAAAATTACCCCCCGGCCCCACCTGCTTGATAAGGTCGAAGGCGAGGGTATCATCATCTACTCTTATACCTTCAACCGCCCTCATCACCATCCCCAGTATCTCATTATCTATAACGAACTTCTCGTAACAGACTGTCATGGCGAACTCCATAAGCCCGGCGGCATCGTGGATAAAATTGGCACCGGCCAGGGCACAGAGCAGGCTGGTGAGTGCTGATTCATAGCCGCTCTGGGCATCCAGTGCCTTGGAGTCTGTCATGCCGCCGGTAGCATAGAAGGGGAGCTTGTAGAACTGTGCCATCTGGGCACCGGCTGCGTTTATCAGTCCCATCTCAACTGAACCCGCAAGGTAGTTGAGATTTCTCAGGTCCGTGCTGGTAGCCACTGACCCGAAGATGACGGGTGTTCCTGGGTTGGCAATCTGGGTGAGCATCACGCCCATCAGTGAGTCTACGGTTTGAATAACCAGGTTTCCGGCAAGAGTGACCGGTGAAGTAGCCCCGCACAATGGCTCAGCAGGACACACCACTGGAATACCACTCTCAGCAATAGCCACTACCAGGTCGCCGTAATGTGCATCCATTTTCATAGGGCTGATACTGCAGGTTATCATGGAGATTAGGGGACGCTGCCGCAGCGCTTCGGCGGAGCCGGCCACTATCTCAGCCATCCGTATCACCTGTTTCACCCCGTCAAGGGTGTAGACACCGCCCATGATATGCTTGGCGCTGTTGTCCAGCCCGGCAAAAAAGCGGTTTACATCCACCTGCTCGGTGGGCAGCTCGCTGGGATATGTGGGCAACATGAACAGGTGAATATTGTCCAGCCGGTCAACAAGCTTGGCAATACGTTTCAGGTCTTCCAGAGTAGCCGACCGCCTGTTATCGGTAGCCGGCTCATATATATAGAGCGCAGTTCCTCCCGTACCGGCGTACACACGGTTGCCGCCGAGGAATATATCGTGTTTCTTATCCTGGCCGCAAAGCCGGACATCCGATGGCGCCTCATTAATTAGTTCCAGCGCCATCTCCTGTGGTATGCGAACCCGGCGTTCTTGCCGGTCTACCCAGGCTCCGGCTTTGCTGAAGAGTCCTAGAGCTGTCTCTGAGTTTACCTCAAAGCCTATTTCCTCGATTACCCGCATTGCGGTCTGGTGAACCTTGGCTACGGACTCTTCAGTGAGTGGCTTGAAACTGCCCCCAGCTAACCCTTTCTGAATCATATCCCTGAACCCTACCTCCTGCCGGGGCAATCCTGTTTCGCACAGGTGGTGCACGGGTCATAACCCGTTATGCTACCGTTGCGGGAGCCAATACCAACAATGCCTGATATTGATTTCCTGGGTGTCATCAGGCAACTGTCATTAAGCCGGATACCCGCAGAATCACCATTCATGGCCTGGAAGAGCATCTTCTGCTGGGCTACTTCCCAGTCACAGTAGCCAGGACTGAAGCGCCGGCTTGTGCTGAGCCCCCGAGCACCGGCTGCCTCAGCTATCGTGTCCTGTACAAAGTGGACAACCTTCTTGGTGGCTCTTGACCCGATTGCATCCAGCACTCTGGCCTGGAGTATGAGTCCACTCTCGGTGAGGTGGGAGACCATCCCTTCAAGGCGGCTGCCAATTGTCGCTACAAATACCGCCACCTCATCGCATTGCTCAAGCAGTCGTGCGACAACATCACTTTCGAAGACAACCAAGCCCTCAATGATAACACTTGAGCCTTGAACCGAATAGATGTCCCTGATGGCATACGAATATGAGGTATCAATGAGGTAGTTGGCGTACTCCAGGTAATCATTTACCAGAGACACTGCACGAGCCGGTGGCTCACGGTCAGTATTATACCCGATGTCGTGTAATACCTGCTGCCTATCAATGTCGATGCCGATACGGTTACTTATAGCTAGCATATTTCCTTCTCCTTACCTGTGCCTGGGTCATAGGTGTTTGGGTGTTTGATTTTCAGGACACATACCTCCCCTCACGTACGATTTTTTATCAATCATATGAATAACAGCGGGGGGGAATGGCTACAACTCGTAGTACCATAATTGGGGCATTGGTGAGCGTAAAAACAAATCTGTGGGAGTTACATACAGAATGAGGTGCCGGGGCAGTCTCTGACAGGAGTTAAAGGTGAGTGGATACTAACGAATTAGCCCGGTTGCCTGTGGATGGACCGGTCACTCGAATAGTAATTCGTGGAAAGAAGTGGAATATGGGGTTGGGAACAGGTATATTACTTGCCAACCTTTTTGGCTAATAATCATAGCTCGGCCTCCTGGTTTGATTAAAGCGGTCATGGACATGATACATCATTATCCAGGCCTTGTCCAGTGCCGACGATAGCATCTGTCTCTACTGCACAATATTTGGTTCTTGCTGCTCAGCCCGTCCTATCATCTGTAATTGCTTGTCAGCCAAGGAGATAAGGACTCAAATGGTAGTAGCTGTGTAAGAAATTAAGAGCTACCCGGAATCCGTATTTACTCTGGCATCTTCCACGGGGATTCTCCAATCGGGGGCCTGTCCTTATAATCAGGATGGTCTGTTTTAATCCCCATACTGTACCTGGCAGCAGCCTTGAAGCGCTCCCAATCAGCCTGCTGGTACAGGACCATCCTCTGGGTTGACAGAGAACCCTCCGCATGAATGGTAAGGACTCCGTTAAAGGTAGAACCCTCTTGGATGACCATGTTAATGGCTCGTATCCTCTCCTCGGTTGAATACTGGGCATCTCCCTGCAGATATTTCTCTAGGTAAGGGCGGGTCTCGGGGTTCTCCCAGTCTTTCATTGAAGGCATGGTAGCAGCAATCCCTCCGGTTATATCCTGCAGGTACTTCATTGCCTCATGCCACTGGGAAGCAAACCAGTACTTAGCACAATTGGTATAAACCGGGTTTGGCCGCGCCTGGCCTGTCTCGGGGTCAACTGTGCCGGATAAAGCGGCGGCTCTACCCAGGGCTTCGGTTACAGTGGCATACATGGCAAACCAGGCCAGCATGTCCTGGATACGAGTAGCATGCGTCAGCCCATTATATTCTGCCACCAGCCTAGCCAGCCCGGCCAGGGCATCCAGTTGTGAAGATTTGTAGGTGGCGGCAGTGAGACGGTGGTAGCGCGCAAAGGAGGTAGCTATTTCCCTGGTAAACTGCCATTCACCAGCCAGGAAAACCCTCTCCCAGGGGACGAAAACATTGTCAAAGGTTATCATAGGATGCCCCCCACCAAGTGCCCCCGCAGTTGCCAGGAAGGTTACTCCCTTGGCATTACACGGCACGGCGCAAGCTACAGCATAATCTTTGCCCGTCTCATTGTGGTTACGAGAGGGGAGTAGCATTAGCTCATTGGAGATAATGGCCTGGCTGATGTGTAGCTTACAACCGGTTATAACTATACCGTCGCTGTTTCGGTCAACTATCCTGACGTAGAAGTCCTTGTGGGCCTGTCTTGGGTCTTCGGCGTGAAACCTCCTGTGACCCTTGGGGTCACTTACCGCGGCACAGATGCTGGGGTCGTTTTTCTTACACCATGCCCGGTATTTAGCCATGTTTTCGGCATAATGGGTTCCCATTGCTGCATCCACCTGAGAAGTACCAAAGGCGACCCCATTCAGGCCATCAATGCCGGTCAACCGGGAGCCTCCAGCTCCCAGGCGGCCTAACGTCTGAAGAATGTCTCTACGCCTTTGAAGGTCCTCGGGAGTTTCGGGCACTTTAAAAGAGAAAGGAACCTCTTCTCCGCCCTCCATCATGGTGAACAGGTCTCGGTGTTCAGGGAGCGTAGCTACGTAAAATTCTGAAGCAGCCCGCTCCACCGCATGTTTATATCGTGTTGGTACATCCTCAACCCTCTCCCCATCCTGGTAGACCACCCTGCCATCCCTCAGGCTTTCTACATATTGTTCAGGTGTTCTAATCATGGTGCCTCCTTTTTTTATTCATATTCCCATAATTTAATTTGTCATAATTTGTCGTCGTATCACCCCTCCTTACTTTATTTTGCTCCTGTTAATAAGTATCTGTTTCAAGATCGCATTTGTCTGTTGCTTTGCATATTCTTCATCTGTGAACAGGTCTTTTAGAAGCCACCATTTCGTGGCAAATTGAATCCGTGACATGTAAATGTTGAAGGCTGCCAGGAAAACATTATCGACCTCGAATTCTGCCGCTTTTATTCCATCATTAAGCAGGTTCTCAAAGAAGTGGATTAGGCTCCGGACCGATTCAGAATATGCTTGCTGCATGTCAAATCCCATGTGCACCCTTTCACGGTCAAGGAAGACGGTCTGCTCTAGTGCGGTTTGCTCTACCGTAAGCCAGCGTTTGGTACAAGCACGAAGGGCTTCGCTTGGGCTGACATCACCGAGGTTCTTCCTGAGGGCCTTAACCGATTCGTGGGCATATATGGCGTTTCGGGTGACCATAAGGACAATTTCATCTTTTGATTTCACATAGTGATACAACCCTCCTGTGGTCATGCCGACTGCCATGGCTAGTTCACGCATCGATGTATTCGTCACTCCTTTCTCTAAAAAAAGGTGAATCGCCGCATTAAAAATCTGTTTTTTCCGCTCTGAGGCTGTTTTTTCTTTCTTGTTCTGCTCAAGGACTCGGCTGGTCGTGTCCAATTTTTCACCTCACTGCTTAGACACATCGGCAATGTACATACCTAACGTTCGGTATGTATATTGCCAGTGAGATAATAACGCAAAATCGGTGACTTGTCAATTATTTGCAGGCGTTTGTTATTCACGATTTCTAGGGGACCTCTTTTAGCCCCAAATTCTTCCCCGTAGAGGTTGTGGCAAATCAACAAGCCCATACTCTGCACAATACCGACCAATCCACAAAATCTGTCACCGGAGGTGGGCTATGTGATTGACGGCAGGCTACTACCTGCTTACAGGCTTCACACTATTTCCTGCATAGCTAGAATGCAGTTTCCTGGCGGGGAGTCAGCTAATCGTTATCTGGCAGCGGGACAGGGAGACCTCTCTGCCACCCAGGTGGTACTTATAGTGTTCACCGCCTTTCAGGAAATCAAACCTCTTCCTGCCTCTCTGGATGCTATCCCTGATGTAGAGGGCTTTGGAGAGTAAGCCTACGCTCAGGGAGCTGTACCGGGGGTCGTAACCGCTGTTGTACAGGTAGATGGTATCATTGTAGTCAAGGGCAATGACGGCGGCTATCGGTATGGTATCCAGTTTCAGAATGCCTGAACTCAGCAGTCCGGCTTCAGCCATGACCCCGGTCACTGACCTGAAGAAGGCTGACATTTGCTCTGTCAGAAAGGTTGCCTTGTCCTCGCGACTCTCTACGAACATTCTCAGGAAGATGTCCATAAACTCCGGCACGGAGTCTGCCCTGTCGATAAAGGTGTAATCTATGCTGCCTGCCTCCTCCAGTCTCCGTAGTTTGCGCTTTACCTCATGGCGCTGCTTGCTCTTCAGTAGCTGCAGGTATTCGTCCCAGGTAGGTGGCAGTTCAACCTCCAGGGAGATGTCATCCTGATGGCAGGAGACCCTGTAGTCAAGCTGCTGTGCCGTATCTACCAGATTGGAAACGGCTGTGGAGTCGGGCCTCAGTGACCTCAGGTCAAGAAGGTTGACCCCCCTGTGCTTCAGGTTTTCAAGTAGCGCCTGGAAGAAGTCACGCTCCTTGCCTGAGGCAACAATGAAGTCTGCGTAGTCACAGACATCCGGACTGCTAATGATAGAAGCGACCCTGTCCCTGATTAGTAGCGGGGCAATACCTGTTACCCTGTCTTCCCATCTGACGGTGAGAAAACAGGGCGTGGTCTCCGGGGCAAACGATTGCCACCAGACCTTGAGCCACGGCGGCAGTACGAATGGTATAGTCCACCTCAGCTCATGTCCCTGGTCCCTCCAGTAAGATGTGAACCAGTCAAAGCTCTCCTCGGTGACACTGTAAGCCATAGATACAGCAATCAGTGTAGCACTTTGCTATGGCCGAATCAACGAGGCAGGAGGGCTCACGTCTCTAGCTCGTTGAGCCCGGTGTAATCATCGGTGTAACGGTGAAGCTGGTAGTCAAGTTCGCCTATTACTACCTCTGCGGTGGAGAAAGTCCTTGCCTCAGCAAGGTGTCCTCCACGGCACATGTCTCGCCCGGAGAGCTGGATATGCACGTGGACTATCGTCTCATCATCCTTGAGGGCTACGGAGCCCTGGGCGCAGACAATCTCCAGCGGTCCGGTGTAGCCCTCGGTCACATATTTGCCGGGTAGCTCCATCAGGAAGTTGAGCCTGGCACTCCTGACAGAGCCTATGATACCAATGACCACCCCGGAGGAAATTTTGTTCCGGTGGCAGTAGCGGGCTATCTCGCTGGCGAGTTCCTGGTCGGGTTTAACCCGGAATACATGTACTTTCTTGAACAACGGCTGCCTCCTTTTTATGGACTTTTTCCTGCTACCTTTATATGTCAGATATTGTAGCGCATGTTGGCAGTTTTGCACAGGTGCATTTTGTGGCACTTATCCGGCTTGCTGGGTTATACTGGCAAAGGGGGATAGTCTGATGGCACGAGGTATTCTTCTCATAAATACCAATGTTGCCAGACCGCCGGTTAGCCCGATAGGGCTGGAATATGTTGGCGAGGCACTTGTTGAGGCCGGAGTACCGGTACAGGTCCTGGACCTTTCTTTTGAGGCAGACTGGAGGGCATCGCTGGCGG
>CAZEBT010000002.1:0-37914 GCA_964510485.1 uncultured Dehalococcoidales bacterium
GCAAGCTCTCTAGCCAGGAGGGAGTGTTCTGGTCTCTTGAGAGCCTTATCCTTTTTGAAGAGCTTCTCGGCTTCGCTGCGGGCAAGCTCCAGCAGGGCGATATCGGATAGCTTTGCCATGCGGAGGTCGGGCAGTCCGCTCTGACGGGTGCCGAAGAACTCGCCGGGGCCACGCAGGCGCAGGTCCTCCTCGGCTAGCTGGAAGCCGTCCTGTACCTTCTCTATGATGTCGAGCCGCTCCCTGCCTATCTCCGAGGGGTTCTGTGCCAGCAGCATGCAGTAGCTCTGCTCCTGCCCTCTTCCCACCCGGCCGCGGAACTGGTGAAGCTGCGAAAGCCCGAAGCGGTCGGCGCTCTCCACCATCATTACCGTGGCGTTGGGGACATCTATACCGACCTCTACTACCGGGGTGGAGACAAGGATATTCAGTTCGCCGGAGCGGAAGCGGCGCATAACATCGTCCTTTTTGGCGGCGGACAGGCGACCGTGAAGCAGCCCTAACCTGAGGTCGGGGAAGACATCCTGAGAAAGGCGCTCGTATTCAGCCATAGCCGCCCTTGCCTGGATAGCCTCCGACTCTTCTATCAGGGGGCAGATGATAAATGCCTGGTGGCCGGCGGCAATCTGGCGGCGTACAAAGGCATGGGCGCTATTCCTTTGGGATGGTTTGAGCCACTTCGTTTTCACCGATTGTCTTCCTGGAGGTAGCTCGTCGATGACCGATAGGTCGAGGTCACCGTAGAGGGTCAGGGCAAGCGTGCGGGGTATAGGTGTGGCTGTCATGACCAGCACGTGCGGGTTAAAGCCCTTCTGCCGCAGGGTTGAACGCTGGGCAACGCCGAAGCGGTGCTGCTCATCAACTACCGCCAGGCCTAACCGTTTAAATTCCACTTCCTTCTGAATAAGGGCGTGGGTGCCGATAACAATATCTATATCGCCATTAAGAATGCGCTGGTGGAGTTCCTGTTTTCTGGCTTGAGGGATGTCACCGATGAGGAGGGCAATAGTGAGAGGACGGTTGAGAAGCCCGGAGTAGCTGTGCAGGTAGCTCTCCGGCTCTTGTCCGTGCCCGGCGCCGTCCAGGAGCTGGCAGATAGTGGAGAAGTGCTGCTCGGCCAGAATCTCGGTGGGTGCCATGAATGCACCCTGGTAGCCGTTGGCAGCAGCTACAAGCAGGGTGGTGGTGGCTACTACCGTTTTACCACTGCCCACCTCTCCCTGGAGCAGACGGGACATTGGCTGCGGTTTCTCAAGGTCGGCTAGCAGCTCCCTGAGCACCCTCTGCTGAGCGCCGGTCAGGCTGAAGGGTAGAGACTTGAGGAAGGTGTCTGGCACCGGTGTCCGGGCACTGAAAGGGTTGCCCGGCTGGTCTTCCTGCCACTGCCGCTTCCTGGTCAGCACGCCCAGCTGGAGGAGGTAAAGCTCATCAAAAGCCAGGCGGCTCCTTGCCCTGTCCTTTAGTGCCCTGTCTTCGGGGTAGTGGGCCTGGGATATGGCTTCGGGCAGGTCCAGCAGGTTACACCGCTCTTTAACATCCGGCGGCAGGAAGTCTTCTACCTGCCGTGCCCACTGGTCAATGACCCCTTTCATGAGTTTCCTTACCTGGCGCGGGCGCAGCCCCCGGGTAAGGGGGTAGATAGGGACCAGACGCCCGGTGTGAATCAGTTCCCTGTCTTCCATCGGTTCCCACTCCGGGGACTCGAAGACATGGCGCCCGTTAAAGAGGCTCACCCGGCCGCTGAGGACTATTCTGGTATTGGGGGCTAGCTGCTTGGACAGGTAGGGATTGTTAAACCACACTACCCTGACATTGCCGGTCTCATCGCCAACAATAGCCTCAGTGCTCAGTCTGCCGCCGAGCCTGGTTTCCACTGCCTGCCACACATTAGCGACAATGGTCTCTTCCTCACCCTCGGTAAGCTGTGAGACGGTCTTTTTCTGGCTGTAGTCAAGGTGGCGGTTGGGGAAGAAATAGAGCAGGTCTCTGATTGTTTTAACCCCCAGCTTGCTGAATTTGGTAGCCAGGTTTGCGCTGATGCCGGTCACGATGGTAATCGGTGAATCAAGGGACAAATCGACGGCTGGTGGCTGCCCTCTTTTTCGTGGAGGCGGTTTGCTGGCCTGTGGGATGGGCCTGGCCTGGCTCTTTCCTTCCTCACTACGCTCTACCTCAGCCAGGAAGTCGAGTATACCCTTCACCTGTTCCTGGCGCTGCTGTTTGGTTGAGGATGCGTAGCTGGAGTCAGGTAATTTAAGCCTGCGAAAGCGTCTGAGGAGGTTCGGGCTGGCTAGCGACTCCATGGCAGGGCCAGCCCAGTTGTGCAGGAACCTGTCCAGACCGCCAATAACGGCTGAGTCCAGATAGCCCTTCTTATGTTCTAGCTCAAGAATCTTACGTAGCGATTCGGTATCCAGTGACAAGACCCTTCTCCTGTACGGTATATAGCTATAGCTGAGAGCTGGGGCTATTTATCCTTGGTACATACAGAGAGAGTAAAGACCTCCTCCTTGATGGCTTGTCTGGTGTAGTATCAGGTTTGACTTACTCATCATCCCGCCCGATACTGCTTATCTTCTCCCTCAGAGCTAGAATAAGAGTACCAGGGCCGCCATGAACCCCTAACGCTGGTCCCAGCCTAGATATATGAATCCGTTTCCTATCAAAGATAGGAGCTATGCGCTCCTTTAGCGAACAGGCTTCATCAGGTGTAGTGCTATGGACAATAGCTAATTCCTGGACATTGAGAACGTTCTTTACCAGGTCATATAAACGGTCTATACCTTTTGAGCGGGTACGGGCTTGACCGGCAGGAAAAAGCTCGCCGTCGCGCATGGTAATCAGGGGTTTCACATTCAACACGCTGCCAATCAGTGCCCTGGCTTTACCGATGCGTCCGCCTAAAAGTAAGTATTTAAGGGTATCAAAGACACCAAGCAGGCGTATACTGGAGATGGACTCTCTTATCTCCTCCCTTACCCTTCGCAAATCCTCACCGGCCGCAGCCAGTCTGGCAGCAGACATGGTTATCAGCCCTAAGCCCATAGACACTGAACGCGAATCTACTATCTCAATACGACGCCCGGTTGCTGCCAGCTCTCTGCCCTGCAGTGCTGAGGCGTAGGTGCCACTTAATTTGCTGGTGACGTGGATGCAGATTATCTCGTCGGTCTCCTTGGCTAGCTTGCGGTAGACATCAGCAAAGTCGGTGGGTGGTGGCTGGGAAGTAGAGGGGTGAGTGTGGCTTGTCATCAGTTTCTGGTAGAATTCATCGTGGCTCATATCTATGCCATCGCGGTAGCTCTCCTCTCCGAAGCGTAGATATACTGGCACCACGGTAATCCCCAAAGCCTCAGCTACCTGACTTGGCAGGTCGGCAGTGCTATCAGTTACAATCCTGACACTCACAAAGAATCCTGCCTCATTTATGTGGCTACTCTCTGTCTCCCATTACAGCCAGCAGTAGAAGACCGGGGGCCGGTATGGGTGCCGATTACAGGGGTTGTCCCTGAGCGGTAGATGCGCTCCCTGGGGAATCTGGCACTGAGCAGCTCTACCAGTATTTCGGCTTCATCAGGACAGGCAGCATCCTCCACGGCAATATCATCAATGTGGGAGAAGCTGGCAGCAAAATCGTACAGCTGGTCGATTGCCTTAGCCCGGGAGCGCGTTCTACCAGCCGGCTCAACGACGCCATCCTTCAGGCTGATAATGGGGTTTACCTTGAGCATTGACCCCATAAGTGCCTGTGCCCGGCCAATCCGCCCGCCCCTCCTGAGGAATTCCAGCGTGTTAAGGGTGGCGCGCATGTCCACGCGGTTCATGTTGTGGTGTACCTGGGCAAGGACCTCTTCCAGACTTGCCCCGTCCCGGGCAGCCCTGGCGGCAGAGATAACCATGAATCCCTGTGCCATAGCAGCCCATTTTGAATCGACCACCTCCACACGGCACTTGCGGCGCATCATCTTGACACTCTGCAGAGCCACATCGTAGGTGCCGCTTAGCTTTGAAGTAAGGGCAATAGTCAGGATTTCATCGGTCTCCTCGGCGAGCCTGTCATATTCCCTGGCGAAGGCTACTGGCGATGGTACTGAGGTGACGGGTAGCAGCCTGGTGTGTCTCAGCCTCTCGTAGAACTGCTCGGTGGTGAGGTCAACGCCGTCCCGGTAGACCTCTTCACCAAAGCGGACATTCAGCGGGACAATGGTAATTCCAAGCTCCTGGGCTACCTGAGGTGGCAGGTCGGCTACGCTGTCAGTAACAATCTTGACTGGCATGAGCTACCCTCCTTCCGCCTCTAAAACCGTTACGGCGATGGCATTGGGACCGCCGTATACCCCCAGGACCGGGCTTACCGTTGAGCGGTAGATAATCTCTCTGGGGAATAGCGGGCTGAGGCGCTCAACGAGCTTGTCGGCTTCATCCGGCAGGGTAGTGTGTTCTACAGCCAGTGCCTCAATACTGGTAAAGCCAGTTACAAGGTTGTGCAGATAGTCCATACCGGCTGCTTGAGACCGCAGCCTGGTTACCGGTGATATCTCGCCTTCCCTGACAGTGAGTATTGGTTTTATTGATAGCATTGAGCCCAGCAGTCCCTGTGCCCTGCCGATACGCCCTCCCTTGGCCAGATATTTGAGGGTGTCGAAATAGGCGACAAAGTGTGACCGATTTAACGCTCGGCGCGCGAAGCCAGTAAGCTCGTCCAGCTTGGCGCCACTCCGGGCTTTCCTGGCAGCAGAGATAACTACCAGCCCCAGACCCATAGCCACAGTTAGTGAGTCAATCACCTCAATCCGGCACTCCTTTTCTACCAGGTCCTTGGCGGCCAGTGCTGATTGATAGGTGCCGCTGAGTTTAGAGGACAGGGTGATGACCAGGATTTCATCGGTTTCCTCAGCCAGCCTTTCATAGACATCGGCGAAGTCCCTGGGCGGAGGCTGGGTAGTGGTTGGCCAGACATTACCATGAATCAGCCGGTGATAGAACTCGTCGGTGGTTATGGTGACCCTGTCGAGGTATGCCTCGCTGCCGAAGAATACGGTTAGAGGCACAATGGTAATTCCCAGCTCTTCAGCAATATCACTGGTGATATCAGACAGACTATCGGTGACAATCTTTACTGCCATGGCTCAAGTCCTCCTTGTCACTCTACGGAGATGATGTAGTTATAATGGGGCTGGTTACCCCGGACTATCTCGACCTGAAGTTGGGGGTGCTGTTCAAGGATGCCGGCACTAGCCTGCTCGGCTTCAGCCCGCTCAGTATCAGCCCCGTAGTAGATAGTAATGATTTCGCTTTTGTCCAGGTCCAGTTTAGCCAGCGTATCATTAAGGACATCGGTGACATTATCTCCTACTACTACCAGGTCACCGTCCAGGAGGCCGATAGCCTGTTTTCTCTTAATCTTCAGCCCCTTTAGCTTGGTTGAACGGACGGCTCGGGTAATCTCAATTGACTTTACCTCTGATTTTGCCTGAGTCATAATCTGAGCGTTTGTTTTCAGGTCAGCTTCATAGTCGAAGGCCAGGAGGGCGGCTACCCCCTGCGGTACTGTTTCCGTAGCCACAATCTCGACGCTCTTCTCGGTCAGGGACCTGACCTGCTCGGCGGTCAGTATGATGTTCTTGTTGTTGGGTAGAATAATGACCTTGTCCGATGCCACCGACTCTGCTGCCTGAAGCAGGTCTTTGGTGCTGGGGTTCATCGTCTGTCCACCGGGGACAATGGTTGTTACCCCCAGGCTGGTAAAGACCTCGGCAAGCCCATCGCCGGCAACGACAGCCACCGTGGCAATATCGACGGCTGGTGCTCTGTCCTTCTGCATCTCAAGGAAGTCCTGGTGCTGCTCATCCATGTTCCGGATACTGACATTGTGCATGGTGCCCAGGGTGGAGGCATAGGTAATGATATTGCCCGGATTCTCGGTGTGGATGTGGACTCTGACTGTGGAGTCATTACCGACTACAATCAGGGATTCCCCCTTCTTCTGTAGTCTTGTTTTAATCTTATCCGGGTCAAGGCTCTGTCCTTTAAGCATAAACTCGGTACAATATCCAAAAGGCTCTTCATCGGCGGCTATCATCTCCGGTGGTCTCGCCGTCAGGGGGATGCTGCTGGCAATCATCTGGGGCTTGCGGAACTGCATCTGCTCCGACTGCCCTCTGAGGTACTGAAGAGCGCCCTCCAGGATGGTATAGAGACCCTGTCCCCCGGCATCCACAACCCCAGACTCTTTCAGCACCGGCAGGAGGCTGGGGGTATTGGCTACTGATTCATTGGCGGCATTAACGGTAGCCTCCATTACCGATATCAGGTTGTCATTACCGTTGGCGGTCTGCTCCCGGGCAGCCAGTGAGGCTTCCCTAATCACGGTGAGGATGGTTCCCTCTACAGGATTGCTCAGCCCTTTGTAAGCCATGGTTGATGCTTCTTTGAGGGCACTAGCCAGGTCGCTACCAGTCATCTTTTCCTTCTCATTGAGGTACTGTGCCATACCCCGCCAGATCTGCGATAGTATTACCCCGCTGTTACCCCGGGCTCCCATCAGTGCTCCTGTAGCCATAGACTGGGCTACCGCTGAGGTGCTGTGGTCCGGGGCACGATAGGCCTCCTCCATGCTGGAGCGCATGGTCAGCAGCATATTGGTGCCGGTATCACCGTCCGGCACGGGAAAGACGTTGAGGGCATCAATGTCGGAAGCACTCTTCTCCAGCCAGGTGGTAGCGGCGATAAACATATCCCTCAGTTCCTGCCCGGTAATACTATTGACCTGCTTCATCTTAGACCATCCTCCCCGATTAGCTGCCAGGTTTTAGCGAGTAAGACAGACCTGCAGTTATGACGGTTGTTAAGTTTCCCTGGCTGTGATAATATATTACCATAAGATACTGTAAGTTACCCGAATAGTCAAGGAGAAGAAATATTGAAGTGTGACCTGTGTGGGAAAACCCCCCAATTTGGTAATAATGTCAGTCACTCCAAGCGCCACACAAGGCGACGCTGGGTGCCTAATATTCACCCGGTTACGCTTATTATAGATGGCGAGCGAAAGCGGCTCAACCTCTGTACCAGGTGCCTGCGTACACAGCATAAGGTGGCGGGAAAGCTACCGGCTAGCCCAGGCTAGCCCGCATTTTTCTCATTGCTTCGGCTACAGTCTGTCCCGAAGCAAAGACTGCTGCCCCGGCTACCAGTACCCTGGCTCCGGCATTCACCACCCTGGGAGCAATCTCAGCATTAATGCCGCCATCCACCTCCAGCTCAGCAGCCAGGCCTTTTCTATCCAGCTCTGCCCGTAAACGGGCTATCTTTTCCAGCGTGTCTTCAATGAAGGTCTGCCCGGCGAAGCCGGGATTTACTGTCATGACGAGAATGAGGTCAACTTCGGGGAGAATTTTATCGAGTGAGTCTACAGGGGTGGGAGGGTTGAGGGAGACGCCGGCTTTAGCCCCCGATTGTTTAATCTTTTGTACCACCTGGTGAATATGGGGGCAGGCTTCAATATGGACGGTGATGATGTCTGCCCCGGCATCAGCAAACTGGCTAATCTGGTGCTCCGGGTTGTCAATCATGAGGTGGACATCAAGGGGGAGGTTGGTCCAGGAGCGGATAGCAGCCACTACCGGAGCACCGATGGTGATACGGGGTACGAAGTGCCCGTCTATAACATCTACGTGGATATAGTCGGCGCCTGCCCTGGTGACTTCAGCCACCTGCTCACCGAGGCGAGCGAAATCGGCTGACAGAATGGAAGGGGCTAGCTTGACGAATTTGCTCTGCAGATACTTCTCAAAGTTATCTATGACAACTTGGTCTTTGTTATCGCCATGTTTTCTGAGTAACTTTAGTATCTCTTTATCTTCGTTTTCAAACAGTTTCCTTAATAAACTATCAAACTCGTCTGTGCTGATCTCAAGCTGTCTTGAGTATTTATCACGAATCGTCGCAGGCTTAACTTGACAGAGTTCAGCAATAATTTGGACAGCTCTATTTCGCCGAGCAGAGATAGGATGGACATCCTTGAACTCATCTATCATATCTCTCATTAGAAGGAGTATCTCTTCAATTCTCTCAGACGTAATGTACCTCGTTTACAGGCTGTTTATCAACCTCACCCCCTTAGTCCCCCTCTCCACTCTTGGAGAGGGGGAAGAGGTTTTAGAGAGGGGGCTTCGCCCCCTCTCTAACTTACATTCCCCCTTCCCTTACTAAGGGAAGGGGGTCAGGGGGATGGGTTCTATAAATTAACCGATTATATTCTTGGCGTTCTCTAACGCCTGCCCTACCTGTTCCGGCG
Organism: uncultured Dehalococcoidales bacterium; assembly: GCA_964510485.1. Lineage (GTDB taxonomy): Bacteria > Chloroflexota > Dehalococcoidia > Dehalococcoidales > Fen-1064 > CAZEBT01. The sequence continues at coordinate 8,294 of CAZEBT010000002.1, forward strand.
CAGTGCCACCAATGTTATTCCTGGCAGCAAGAGACGACTCTATGGTGACCGAGAATATATCCTCATCAAATAATGGGGAGAACCCCTGGTATTCACTAAGGCTGAGTTCACCGAATGATTTACCCTTTTCTATGGCGTGGGTCACCAGTCTGGCAACAATTTCATGGGCTTTGCGGAAGGACTCTCCCTTCCTTACCAGGTAGTCGGCGAGGTCAGTAGCCAGAATGTAGCCCTGCCTGGTTGCCTGAGCTGTATTTTCGGGTTTTAGTCTCAGGGTCTTCAACATGCCGGTGGATACCTCCAGGCTGGACAGCAGGGTATCCACGGTGTCAAAGAGCCCCTCTTTATCTTCCTGCATATCCCTGTTGTAGGAGAGGGGGAGGGCCTTCATGGTGGTCAGCAGGGCGATAAGCCTGCCGTAGACCCGGCCTGTCTTGCCGCGGACCAGCTCGGCGACATCAGGGTTTCTCTTTTGTGGCATAATGCTGCTGCCGGTGCTGTAAGCCTCGTCAAGCTCGATGAAATTGAACTCCTCTGATGACCAGAGGATAATTTCTTCGGCCAGTCGGGAGAGGTGCATCATACACAGGCTGGCGGCAGCCTGGTACTCAACAACAAAGTCTCTATCGGAGACGGCATCAATACTATTCTGGCTTATCTGGCTGAAGCCGAGCTCCCGGGCTAGAAACTCGCGGTCAACATTGTAAGCCACGCCAGCCACAGCCCCGCTGCCCAGGGGCATGACATCGGTGTGCTTGAGGCAGTCGTTAAACCGGCCGGCATCGCGCTGGAGCATCTCAAAGTAGGCCAGGAGGTGGTGAGCCAGCAGCACCGGTTGGGCACGCTGCAGATGGGTGTATCCCGGGATGACCACGGCTTTATTGGCATCAGCCAGGTCAACAAGGGACTGCTGAAGCTCTCTCAGCCTGTCCAGGGTACTGGCGATGGCGTCTCTGGTGAACAGGCGCAGTCCCAGAGACACCTGGTCGTTTCTGGAGCGGGCGGTGTGGAGCTTGCCGCCTGCCTCGCCGACCTTCTCGATGAGCCTGGCTTCAATATTCATATGGAGGTCTTCGAGTTCGGGCTTGAACTGGAACCTGCCCTGTTCTATTTCCTCCCTTATGGAGTTCAGCCCGTTGACAATGGTCTCGGCGTCTTTCTGTGAGATTATGCCCTGCTTGCCCAGCATTCTGGCGTGGGCAATTGAGCCGGCGATGTCATAGGGGTACAGGAGCCAGTCGAAGTGGACGGAGGCGGTATACTTCTGCGCCTGCTCATCAACATCTTTCTGAAAGCGGCCGCGAATATGGCTCATACTAGGCTTCTCCTAATTGTAGCAAATCCTTTGGTTCTTTGAGATGTATTTCTATTCCAAACTTGGCTTTGATTTCAAAGCCTCTTTTCCTTGCGCTATCATCAAATCCAGTCTGAGATACTACGACCATTTGCTTGACAGGCTGAGGCACTTTCGGGTGTAATTGCGCGTCTGAAAGGAACTGGCTTACTATGCCATAGTCTACTCCGCCTGTTTTTGTTTGAATTGGTACCCCGTCCTTTGTTACGCCGTCCACCCCTTTATCTGGAAGTGGCTTGGTCGCACCGTAGAACTCGTTGACCCACCTCTCAAACTCGTTAGGGTGCATTGTACCAACCTCCTCTAAATCACGGGAGACATAATTAGCCTTTGTAAACTGTTCTTTTATGCCAAGGGGCATCTGAATTTCCCTACCTTTGGTTATCTCATAGGCGGTTTTATTGATGTCAATACCTATCCATCTTCTATTAAGTTTGTGAGCTACTACTATAGCTGTGCCACAACCACAGAATGGGTCTAGGACTAAATCATCTTCATTACTTGATGCCTTGATAATGCGTTCCAACAAGGCTTCAGGTTTTTGGGTGGGATAACCGACATATTCATCCCTATATTGCGAACCTCTAATTATATCTATCCACCAGTCTTCGGGAACTTTCCCTAGTTTGTGTAACCTAATTTTGTCAAAGTCCATACCGCCAGCCCCAATAACTGTCCTAGTCGCCCTTTTAACGCTCTCTGGAGCGTATGGTATCCTAATGTTATCTTTATTGAATGTCACTTTATGACTTTTAGAATATCTAAGAATTACATCATGCTTTCTGGGAAAGTCTTGCTTCACATTTGACGCACCTGTATAACACCATACAATTTCATTCCTAAAGTTCTCAACACCAAATATCTCATCCATGACTATCTTTACGTAGTGAGAGGCTCTATAGTCACAGTGTAAGTATATACTTCCTGAATGTTTCAGCACTCTGTAGCAAGCGCGAAGCCTTTCCATCATGTAGTAAAGGTATGCGGCAAGTGCGGTATGCTTATTGCCTATGTCACTTAGCCACACAGGCGCTTTTTTTCGCATAGCTTCAAGGTGTTTGCTCCAATATCCCTTAGTGTCTTCAAAGGATATTTCCATAGCTCCCGGTTGCCATTTGTTTGTGCCTTTCTGAATCTTGCCTGTAAAAAATGGGGGGTCAAGATATATTAAGTCAATAGATTCTGGTGGAATATCATGATTTAAAACAAATAGGCAATCGCCGTGATAGAAAGTATTTTTGTCTAAACTCATGCTAACCCTCCTCTAATTGCTTTGGTGACGGGATGCTGAGTGGTCCCTCGGCTTCACCGATTAGCTGCACCTGAGCCTGGGTTCTGACCGGCAGGCCCCAGAGGTGAATGAAGCCTTCAGCGGCGCTCTGGTCAAACTCATCGCCCTTATCATAGGTTGCCAGGCTGAGGCTATAGAGTGACTTGGGTGATTTTCGTCCGACTACCGTGCTGTTGCCCTTAAGCAGCCTGACCCTGATTGTCCCGGTAACGTGACGCTGTGAGCTGAGTACATAGGCAGCCAGGTCCCGGTTCAGCGAGCTGAACCACAGCCCGTTGTAGATAAGGTCGGCGCACTCTGCAGACACTCTCTGCTTGAAGCGTAGCTGGTCTTTGGACAGGGTCATCGCTTCCAGGGCCTGGTGTGCCTGAATCAGGGTGACAGCCGCCGGCGCTTCGTAAATCTCACGCGATTTTATTCCGACCAGCCGGTTCTCAATGTGGTCAATCCTGCCCACACCGTGCCTGCCAGCCAGTTCGTTCAGTTTCAGAATCAGGCTGACGCCGTCCATCTCCTGGCCGTCAAGCGCGACGGGGATGCCTTTATCAAAGCCAATCTCAGCGTAATCCGGCTTATCGGGGGCTTTACCGGGTGACTTTGTCCAGGTATAGACCTCCTCAGGCGGTTCCACCCAGGGGTCTTCCAGAGCCCCGCACTCAATGCTCTTCCCCCAGAGGTTCTCGTCGATGGAGTACGGGCTCTCAACAGTGATAGGGATGGGGATATTGTGACGCTGGGCATAGTCAATGGTTTCTTCCCGGGTCATTCCCCACTCCCGGGCCGGGGCAATAATCTTCAGGCTGGGAGCCAGGGCGTTAATGCCCACCTCGAATCTCACCTGGTCGTTCCCCTTGCCGGTGCAGCCGTGGGCTATTATGGTTGCCCCCTCGGCTTCTGCGGTATCTACCATCAGTTTGGCCATGAGCGGTCGCGATAGGGCTGTAGCCAGCGGGTACTGCCCCTCATAGAGTGCATTTGCCTGTAAGGCGGGGAAGATGAAGTAGTTAACAAATAGCTCCTTGGCATCAATGACCTCTGCCTTAATGGCGCCGACATCAAGCGCTTTCTGGCGTATGGCGGAGAATTCGCGCTCATTGCCGACATCAACGGTAACGGCAATGACATCGAGGTTGTATTTCTCCTGGAGCCATTTGATGGCTACCGATGTGTCTAACCCGCCGCTGTAAGACAGAACAACTTTTTCCGACATATCTAAATAGTCCTCCTTGGGCTAATATTCTTTATTTTAATATTTAACTGGCATTGCTGGACAGGGCTTCATCCAGAATGTCTAGTGCCTCGTCCACTTCCTTATTGCCGATAATAAGGGGGGGCATGAAGCGCAGGGCATCGGGTTTTACACGGTTGGCCAGCAGACCTTTCTCAAGGCAGGTCATTACTACTGACTGGGCAATCTCACTGTTAAACCCGATAGCCAGCAGCAGTCCCCGCCCCCTTACATCGGTGATGAACGGGTATTTCTTCTGCAAATTTTTCAGTCCATCAGTAAGGTATTGCCCTACCCTCCGGGCATTCCCGGCGATGTCATTTTCAATGATAAACTTTACGGTGGCGTAGCTGGCAGCGCAGGTTAGGGGGTTGCCACCGAAGGTAGCGCCGTGGTCTCCAGGTGCGAAAACCGAGGCGCTATCCTTGGCCATGAAGGCGCCAATAGGTACGCCACTGCCCAGCCCCTTTGCCAGGGCCATTATATCAGGTTCAATGCCGTACTGCTCGTAGGCAAAGAGGGTGCCCGTCCTGCCTATGCCGGTCTGAATCTCGTCCAGGATAAGCAGGATGCCCCTCTGGTCGCACCAGGCGCGTACTGTGGACAGGTAGTTATCCGCCGGTACATTGACCCCTCCCTCGCCCTGGATTGGCTCCAGCATCACGGCACAGGTCTGACTGGTGGTGGCGGCTTTAATCGCCTCAATGTTGTTATACTCAACGTTTTTGAAGCCGTCCGGCACAGGTTGATATGGCTCCTGGAACTTGGCCTGTCCGGTAGCGGCTGTCATAGCCAGACTGCGGCCGTGAAAGGAGTTCAGCGTGGTAATGACCTCGTAGGCTCCGTTGAGCTTGAGACTGCCGTAGCGACGGGCTAGCTTCACGGCACCTTCATTAGCCTCCAGGCCGCTATTACAGATGAAGACCTTGTCAAGACAGCTATTATTGACCAGGAGTTCCGCCAGGCGTACCTGGGGGATGGTATAGAACTGGCCTGAGGTCTGGATGAGGGTGCGGGACTGCTCGGCGAGCGCATTGGTGACCGCCGGGTGACAGTGTCCCAGGCTGTCAACCGCCCAGCCGCCAACAAAGTCTAGATATTCCCGGCCTTTATCATCCCATACCCGTGAACCTTCACCTCTGACCAGGGTTAGCGGTGTTCGGTTTATATAGTGCATCATGTATTTCCGGTCAAGCTCCTGCCAGTCAGTCATTTTTTTCTCCTGTTGAGGCGTTTTGTATCAAACCTTCCCCTTTTATGTTGCTATATTATTCTGTATGGTCGTGCCGATACTGCCTTCTTCAATCTCCTTGAGGAGGGCGTGGGGTGTTTTACCGCCAATAATGGATGTCATTTTAGTATTTGATAGAGCCGTCAGGCAGGCGTTAATCTTGGGAATCATCCCTCCCGAGGCTACCCCTGTAGTTACCAGGGCTTTGGCTTCTTCGGGTGACAGCCGGGGCAGTAGCTCACCTTCACGGTTGCAGACACCGGCGACATCGGTCAGGAAGATAAGCCTCTCGGCGCCGATGGCAGCCGCTATTTCACCAGCCAGCGGGTCACCATTGATATTGAGTATACGTGGGGCTTCATCCGACCTCTGGAAGGAGTGCAGGCTCAGCGGGGCGACAACCGGAATAAAGCCGGCCTGTATCAGGGCTTCGAGAAGTGCCGTGTTTACCTTTACCACGGTTCCCACATAGCCCATCTCTTCATTCCTGAGCTTGCTCTGAATAAGAGCGCCATCAACGCCGCTGATACCGGCTGCCTGTCCTCCCAGGCAGTTGATACTGGCTACAATTTCTTTATTGACCAGGCCAGCCAGCACTGCCGTCACCATTTCAAGGGTGGCTCTATCAGTTACCCTCTCCCCATGCACGAACTGGGTGGGGGTGCCCTGTTTCACGAGCCAGTCGGTCACCAGATTGCCGCCGCCATGCACTACCACCAGTGATTTACCCTGTTTCTGGAGCGCAACGATGTCTTCAATATCTCCGATATCCAGGACTGTAGGCTCATGTCTGCCAAATGTGCTGCCGCCTATTTTAACTACGATAGGTTTATCCAGCTTGTTTTCCACTATTTTCCCTTCACGAACAGCCTGTCAGGTGGTGTACTGGCTGTTGATAACGACGTATTCTTCGGACAGGTCGCAGCCCCAGGCGGTTGCCGAGCCTGAGTCAAGGTTCAGGTTCAGACTTATTGGCACCTCACTCCCCCCCAATGTCTGAACAACCGCCTGCCGGCTGAAGGGCAGGGGTATGCCTCCCCTGACCAGAGGTATATCTCCGATGGACAGGTCAATACTTGATTCGACTACCTCCGCACCACAGCGTCCCACTGCTGCCAGAATCCGCCCCCAGTTGGGGTCGCAGCCGTATACCGCCGCCTTCACCAGGGGTGAGCTTACCACTGTCCGGGCGGCTAACCTGGCCTCGGTGGCATCTATTGCCCCGCTAACGGTAACCTCAATGAGTTTGGTGGCACCTTCACCGTCGCGGGCAATGGATTTAGCCAGATGAACGCAGACCAGGTCGAGGGCCTGCTGGAAGGCATCAGCCTGAGGGCTGTCCTGAGAAACAGGCTCATTCCCGGCCATGCCGTTAGCCATTATCAGTACCGTATCACTGGGGCTGGTATCACCGTCAACCGAGACCATGTTGAAGGAGACATCGGCTGCCTTTCGTAGTGCTGACCTCAGAAAGTCCAGGTCTGGCGAGGCATCCGTAGTCAGGAAGCAGAGCATGGTTGCCAGGTCTGGGTGTATCATGCCCGAGCCCTTGGCTACTCCACCGATAGTAAATTCGGTTTCGCCGACCCTGACAGCTACCGCGGTTTCTTTGGGAAAGGTGTCCGTGGTCATGATAGCCTTTGCCAGTTCGTGACCGCCCTCACCGGTGAGGACAATCTGGTTGATGCCATCTTCTATCAACTTCACAGGTAGCGGCTCGCCGATTACGCCGGTGCTGGCTACGAGGACATCCTCGGGGGCTGCCCCGATAGCGCTGGCGGCCAGGGCTGCCATACGGGCGGCATCGCCCAGGCCCTGCTTGCCTGTAGAGGCATTGGCACAGCCGCTATTGGCTGCTACTGCCAGTGCCCTGCCTGTCTTCAGTCTCTCTTGACATAATACTACAGGTGCCGACTTAATCCTGTTGGTGGTGAATAGCCCGGCAGTGGTACAGGGTGCTTCCGAGAACAGGATGCCGAGGTCGAGGACATCACCGGCCGGTTTCTTTATCCCGGCACAGGTAGCCCCGGCGCAGAATCCCCGTGGGGAGGTAACAGTGCCCCCGTTAATAAACTCAATCTTGGCTTCCACAATAGTTAAACTATAGCATACTCAATTTGGGTAGGCAATGAGATTGATTGTTTAAGGAGAGGGGGACTTATTTATAAAGAGGGGCGAAGCCCCTCTAAAACTCCCTCTTGGAATTCTCGGGGGCTTTGCTCCTCTAAAACCTCCACAAATACAGGGGAGTTTTGAGGGGGCGCTAGCCCCCTCTTCCTACCACCTCCCCTTCCCCTTGGCAAGGGGAAGGGGATACAGGGGATAGGGTTACCAAATAGTAAAATGTAAAAGGGGTGGGGTAGATAGATAACCTGTACGGCGGGGCTTGCAATGCGTGACCGATGCCGCTAAACTAGGTTCTGGCTTATGAAGATTGTGCGTTTCGCTGCTGGTGGGAAGGTCAGGTACGGCATACTAGGTAGCCAGTCCATTCAGGTTATTGAGGGCACGCCCTTCCGTTCCATCAGGTCAACTGACCAGCATTACCGTCCTGGTGAGGTTAAACTGCTATCGCCATGCGTCCCCTCAAAGGTAGTTTGCCTGGGGCTTAATTACCTGAGCCACGCTGAAGAGACCAACGCACCCCTGCCGAAAACTCCCCTGATTTTTCTCAAGCCTTCAACGTCGGTGATAGGGACCGGGGATAAGATTGTCTATCCGGCTATGTCAAGCAGGGTAGACTATGAGGGTGAGCTGGGGGTGGTGATGAAGAAACGGGCGTGGCACGTACTGGCAGGGGATGCCCTGGACTATGTGCTGGGCTATACCTGTTTTAACGATGTTACCGCCCGCGACCTCCAGAGTGCCGACGGGCAGTGGACCCGTGCCAAGGGTTTTGATACCTTTGCTGCGGTGGGGCCGTGTATTGAGACGGAGCTTGACCCGGGGAGTGCCGGTGTGGAGACCTTTCTCAACGGGGAGCTGAAGCAGCAGGGTAATACCAGCGACCTTATCTATTCTGTCCCGGAATTGATTAGCTTTGTCTCCAGTGTAATGACCCTTCTGCCGGGTGATATTATCGCTACCGGCACACCCAGCGGTATTGGTCCGATGCACCCGGGGGATACGGTTGAGGTAAGGATAGGGTCAATAGGCACCCTGAGAAACTATGTAGTCGGGAACGGCGGATAATGCACCATTCGTTGAGGCTGTACAGCCAGCACCGTGAGTTTGCCCTCAGGTTCTACATGTTCTGGGCAAGGTGTACGAAGATACCGCTGGCCGGCAGGCTGGTGCGGTGGGTGGCTAATGCCTACGGCAGAAACATGGAGGGTGGCTACCTGCTCACCACCGCCGAGGCTGAGGAAATAGTGGACATTTCGGAGGGACTGGCATTGGGGCCCTGCGCCTGCCGGGCACTGTACAGGAACTGTGATAACCCGATAGATGCTGAGATAATGCTCGGTCTGAATGGTAACGTGTTTGTGGAAGAGAGACCGGGTGACTACCGCGAGATAAGTAAGCAGGAGGCCAAGGACATCCTGAGGCAGTGCCACCAGAGGGGCCTTATCCACACCATTATCAAGTGCCGGGAGGACTTCTACGCAATATGCAATTGCTGCTCCTGCTGCTGCGTGCCGTTGAGGCTGAGCAGGCAGTACGGCATTGGCAGTGCCCTCACCCGCAGCGATGACATCGTTGGGAGGTTCAGGGAGCACCAGATGGCTCACGGGGGGCAGGCTGGTGCGTCCGGTGGTTGAAGTGAGGGACGGGTACGGTTATTTGACAGGATGACGATTGTACTTTATTATTCTGACGAGTTCCTGTTACGCAAGGTGGGCGGAGGCGATTAATCAAAGGGGGTGCAGTATGGCATTCACCGCTAGTTCAACGTTAGGGGAAATCCTGAAGGAGAAGCCCAATGCCAAGGAGGTTTTGGCGAAGCATGCCGGTCGTCCGATTGACGAGTCGCAGCTTTCCATGGCGATGGGTATGAGCATCCAGCAGGTAGCCGGCTTTATCGGGTGGGGACAGGACAAGATAGAGGTGCTCGTTAAGGAGCTGAACGAGCTGTAGCGTAGCAGTTATCGGGGCAGGTTTGTGGTGTGGTTTGTGGTGCCGGGTGCCTGATGGCAGCCGGCATGGCAGTTATGTTGGTTTAATTTTATTATGTTTATTATGGTAACCCCATCCCCCTTAATCCCCCTTCCCCTTGATAAGGGGAAGGGGGAAATTGTTTATAAAGAGGGGCGAAGCCCCTCTTAAACTCCCTGTGTGGTGGTGAGGAAAAACTAGGGGATAAGCAAGAGATGCCGCGAGGGTGGTGGGTGGGAAAAGATGAGAAAGAGGGGGAGGGGAAGGGTAACAAGAATTGACAGGTGGGAGTATAATTTATGTTAAATCCCCTAGCAAAGGAGGCAAGCAAATGGAAAAAGACAAAAAGATAGCTCTTATCATTTCATTTACCCCTGTATATATTATACTAATAGTGGAATTTTTGAGGGTGGTTTATTGGCCGGAGTCAATATTTCCCGGGATAAAGATTTTATTCCTTGCATTATTGATAATACCTGCACTTATCGCCATTATAGCTAGCTTCATCCCAACGATGAGCAAATCTAAGTTACTAGCGGCTTTAGCAAACTTGATACTTTTTTATTACGCATTTATGATAATGCTAGTTTCTGCCAACAGAGATATAATACCGCAAACCGCCCGATTTGATATGAGTATGAGTGGAGTAGGATTAGCTCTATTCGCACTAGGAATAGTATTCTTGGCGCAGCAAAAACAAGCCCCCCTCTTTGAAGAGTTAAGCAGAAACATACTTGATGTAAGCGATAATACAAAGGCGTTAAACAATAAAGTAGCTAAACTCGAAAAAACGGTTAAGAAAGTCCAACCAACTAAAAGTGAAGAAAAATAGTCAGAGTGAGATACCCTCACCCCTCCCTCGCCTTTTTTTGGAGTTCGTAGAGCTTGGTGAGGGCTTCCAGGGGGGTCAGGGAGTCGATTTCCAGCTTTTCAAGCTCCTCAAGGAGTGGGGACTTCTGCCCGAAGAGGGGTATCTGCTGGGAGGGGGCTTCCCTGGGGCGGCGGGTTCTGCCCGGGGGTTTTACCGCCGGCTGGCGGCTATCGGTCTCCAGGACATCAAGCACCTCCTGGGCACGGTGCACCACTGACCGGGGGAGTCCGGCGAGCTTGGCGACATGGATGCCGTAGCTCTTGTCAACGCCGCCGGGGACAATCCGGCGCAGGAAGATGACCTCGCCCCTTTCCTCGGTGACGGCGACATTGAAGTTCTTCACCCGCGGGAGGAATTCGGCCAGCTCCACCATCTCGTGGTAGTGGGTGGCAAAGAGGGTCTTGGCGCCGAGGCGGGGGTGGTTGTGGATATACTCGGCGACGGCGCGGGCAATGGATAGACCGTCGTAGGTGCTGGTGCCCCGCCCAATCTCGTCGAGGATAAGCAGTGAGCGCGGCGTGGCGTTGTTCAGGATATTGGCGGTCTCAATCATCTCCATCATGAAGGTGGACTGCCCGGCAGCCAGGTCTTCCCTGGCACCGACCCGGGTGAAGATACGGTCGACCAGGCCGATGGTGGCTGATTCGGCCGGCACGAAGCTGCCAGTCTGCGCTAGCAGCACAATCAGGGCTACCTGTTTGAGATATGTTGACTTGCCGGCCATGTTGGGTCCGGTGAGGACAATAAGCTGGGTATCCTTGTTGGACAGGTAGGTGTCGTTGGGGATAAAGGTGCTATCGGTTAAAGCCCTCTCAACAACCGGGTGACGTCCCTGGCTGATGACTATCTCATCATCGGTGGTCAATTCGGGGCGGGTATAGCTGTAGCGCACGGCTACCTCAGCCAGGCTGGAGAAGGCATCCATGCTGGCTATAGCGCTGGCCAGGGCTAGTATCGGCTCGCTGGCGGCGGCTATCTGCTGGCGCACCCGGTGAAAGAGGTCGGTCTCAAGCTCACTGGCTCTGTCCTGAGCATTAAGAATCGTCGACTCGTACTCTTTTAGCTCCGGGGTGAAGAAGCGCTCGCCGCCGGTCAGTGTCTGCTTCCTGATATAGTCCTGAGGTACCTGGGCAAGGTTGGATTTGGAAACCTCAATGTAGTAGCCAAAGACCCGGTTATAGCCTACCTTGAGCGACTTAATCCCGCTCCTTTCCTGTTCGTGGCGTTCCAGGTTAGCCAGGTATTGCCTGGCGTCCTTGGCGGTGCGCTGCAGGCTATCCAGTTCCTCGGAGAAGCCCTGCCTGATGACGCCGCCTTCACCGGGACTGGAGGAGGGTTCATCCTCTATCGCCTGGTTGATTAAATCAATAACGTCCTGCTGTGGCTTGAGTAGGTCCTTGAGCCAGTCTATCGGGCGGCTATCGCTGCCGCCCTCAATTCCCTCCCTGAGTTCAGGGACTATCTCCAGGCTGCGCCGTAGCGCGATTACCTCACCGGGGGTGGCTATGTTACCCCGCACCCGGTTAATCAGCCGTTCGAGGTCGGCTATCCTGCTCAGCAGGGAGACAGTCTGGTTACGCGGCAGGGCATTCTCATAGAACCAGCCAATGGCGTCCTGTCTCTTAGTGAGTTCGTTGATATCGAGGAGGGGCTGGCTCAGCCATCTCTTAAGTAATCGGCTGCCCATAGGGGTCCTGGTGAGGTCAATGATTGACAGCAGGGAGCCGCTGGCGGTCCCTGAAGCGCCGCGGAGGATTTCCAGGTTGCTCTGGGTGTGGAAGTCCAGCGCCATGAAGGAGTCCGTGGCGTAGGTGGAGAGCCTCGTCAGCTGTCCCAGGGCACCCTTCTGGGTTTCCTGGATGTAGTGAACAATCAGGCCGGCAGCCCTTATCGCCAGGGGCAGGTGGGCGCAGCCGAAGCCGTCAAGTGTGGCTGTGCCAAAGTGGTCAAGCACTGTCTGGCGGGCTACCTCCATCTCCGACCAGTAATCGTCGAGCCGGGTCACCGGGGTATCCAGTCCGAAGCCGGACAGCTCTGTGCTGCCGGCGGCAATAATCTCTGAAGGCTTGAGCCGCTCCAGCTCCGGGACAACCCGCTGGAGGGGGAGCTGGGTGGTGGCGAATTCGCTGGTGGTAATGTCAACGTAGGCTATGCCGGCTTCCTCATCACCCAGTACCAGGCTGGTCAGGTAGTTGTTTGCCTGGCTATCAAGGAGGCTGGGCTCGACTATGGTGCCCGGTGTTACCACGCGGATGACCTCTCGCTCAACCAGCCCCCTGGTCTCGCCGGGCTTGGTCAGCTGCTCGCAGATGGCGACCTTGTAGCCACGGTTGATTAGCCTGGCGAGGTAGTTGTCGAGGGCGTGGTAGGGGATACCGGCCAGGGGGACCTTATTCCCCTTGCCCATCTCTCTGGAGGTAAGGACAATGTCCAGCTCGCGGGAGGTAATCCGGGCGTCCTCGTCAAAGGTCTCGTAGAAATCACCCAGGCGGAAGAAGACGATAGCCTGCGGGTACTTTCGCTTGACCCTGATGTACTGCTGGCGGACAGGGGTGGAACCGCTTTTCATCTCAGGGTTATTCTACTAGAATCCAGGATAAAAAGGAAAGAGGTTTTTATCTACCTCACCCCCTTAAGCACCCAGGAAAATCTTCGATTTTCCTGGGAACCCGCTTAATCCCCCTCTCCTTATCAAAGGAGAGGGGGAAATATTTTTAGAAGAGGGGCTTCGCCCCTCTTAGACTTTATTTTGGGTTCTGCTTTGAAGGAAGAGGGGATAAAAAAAGAGGGGCGAAGCCCTCTAACAGTTACCCTGGTTATGAGCTAGGTTTAGTCTTCTATGAGGAGTTCCACTCTGTATTGCCCTCTCCCCTCAAATACCTATCAATATCAGCCGCTGCTTTCTTGCCGGCGCCCATGGCGCTGATGACGGTGGCGGCGCCGGTGACGATATCACCGCCAGCCCAGACCTTCGGCTTTTTAGTCCTGCCGGTGGCTTCTTCGGCTACCACCGTGCCACGGCGGGCGGTCTCCAGGCCCTCGGTGGTGGAGGAAATGAGGGGGTTGGGGGTGGTGCCCAGGGCTACGATTACCACATCAACATCAATGATAAACTCGCTGCCCTCGATAACGATGGGGCGCCGGCGTCCGCTGTCATCGGGCTCGCCAAGCTCCATCTGATAGCACTCCATGCCGATTACCCAGTTTTCTTTGTTGCCGATAAACCGTTTCGGGTTGGTCAGCAGCTTGAAGATGATACCCTCCTCCAGGGCATTCTCTGCCTCCTCGCGGCGTGCGGGCATTTCTGCCTCTGAGCGCCGGTAGACAATGGTGACCTTCCTGGCGCCCAGCCTGAGGGCGCACCGCGCCGAGTCCATAGCCACGTTACCGCCGCCAATGACCGCCACATGCTGTCCAACCTTGACCGGGGTATCGTATTCAGGGAAGCGGTAGGCTTTCATCAGGTTGACCCGGGTGAGGAACTCGTTGGCTGAATAGACGCCGTTGAGGTTCTCGCCGGGGATGTTCATGAACATGGGCAGTCCGGCACCGGTACCGAGGAAAACAGCATCATAGCCGCTGTCAAGCAGTTCATCGACGGTATCAATCTTGCCGATTACCGAGTCCAGTTTAAGCTCTGCTCCCAGAGAAGAAACATACTCTACCTCAGCCTGGACAATCTCTTTGGGCAGTCTGAACTCGGGGATGCCGTACATCAGCACCCCGCCGGCAACGTGCAGTGCCTCAAAAAGGGTGACACTGTGCCCCATCTTGGCAAGGTCAGCCGCCGCGGTCAGTCCGGCCGGGCCCGAGCCGACAATCGCCACCCGTTTACCTGCTGGCTCAGGCGGGCTGGACGGAGAGCCGGCGGTCTGCTTATTAGCTCGCTCCCAGTCAGCTACATATCGTTCCAGGCGGCCAATGGCGATAGGCGCCTCCTTTTTCGCCAGGGTGCAGGTGGACTCGCACTGTGTCTCCTGCGGGCAGACCCTTCCGCAGATGCCGGGCAGGCTGTTTTTGCTCTTGAGTATTCTTACTGCCTCAGGCATATTGCCGTCACGGATAGCCTTGATAAATTCGGGGATGTCTACGTCCACCGGGCAGCCGGTGACGCAGGGGCGTTTGGGGCACTGGATGCAGCGGTTTGCCTCAGCCAGAGCCTGCTCCGGGGAATAGCCGAGAGCGACCTCGTTGAAGTTCTTGCCCCGTGCCTTGGGGTCTTGCCTCGGCATCGGGACGCGGTTTAAATCAAGTTTTGCCATATGTTTACTTTCTAATTCTTACTATTAAGGGGCGGCAGCCTGCTCACGCTGCCATTGCTCAAAGGACTGTTTTTCCTCATCGAGGTAAATACGCTGGCGGGCAGAGAGCAGGTCCCAGTCGACCTGGTGTCCATCAAAATCGGGCCCATCAACACATGCAAACTTGGTTTCCCCGCCAACCTCCACACGGCAGCAGCCGCACATGCCGGTGCCGTCGACCATTATCGGGTTCAGGCTGACAATGGTCTTCACGCCGAAGGGCTGTGTCGTAAGGGACGAATACTTCATCATGACAGTCGGGCCGATGGCTATCACCCGGTCAATCCTGGTGCCGCTTTCCAGCATTTCCCTCAATGGCTCAGTTACCAGGCCTTTGCGGCCATACGAGCCATCGTCGGTGGTAACTATCAGCTCATCACTGACCCGGCGCAGCTCGTCTTCCCAGAAGATAAGGTCTTTGTTACGCGCTCCCATGATAGAGATGACCCTGTTCCCTTTCTCTTTCAGAGCCCGGGCGATGGGCATTATGACCGCCATGGCAAACCCGCCGGCAACACAGCACACGGTGCCGAACTTATCAATGTGGGTGGGCAGACCAAGCGGCCCCACAAAGTCGGCGATGGAATCGCCGGTTCCCAGCTGTGCCAGGCGGTGGGTGGTGGTCCCCACCTCCATGACAACAATGGTAATGCTGCCCTCTTCCCGGTCCCAGTCGGCTACGGTAAGCGGGATGCGTTCACCCTTTTCGTCAATCCTGATGACGACAAACTGCCCCGGCTGTGCCTTCTTGGCAACGCCGGGGGCATCAATCTTGAAGAGGTGAATATTGGGTACCAGGTCCTGTTTTAACAGTATCTTGTACAGCTGTCTATCCTTCCTGGGGCATAACCGATGCCGGTAGGGCGTGACCGGTTAATTACGTCTTACCGTTGTTTTTCTCAATCTTAACGGCGCATACCTTATATTCGGGTATTTTTGATACCGGGTCAAGCACGGGATTGGTGAGTACATTGGCCGGGCTTTCGGCGAAGTGGAAGGTCATAAAGACAACGCCCTCCGGTGAGACCTCGGTTACCCTGGCTTTAGCGGTAATCTGTCCCCGCCGTGATGCCACCTTTACCATCTCACCATCGGCAATACCCAGGCTGGAGGCATCACCGGGGTTTATCTCCACGAGTCCTTCACCAAGCAGTTGATTGAGCCCGCTGACCTTCCGGGTCATGGTTCCGGTATGCCAGTGATACAGGCTCCTGCCGGTGGTCAGGAGCAGTGGGTATTCATCATCAGGGAGCTCCATGGATGGTCTGTACTCCAGGGGTACGAACCGCCCCTTGCCCCGGCTGAACAATGGGGTGTGGAGGAAGGGAGTCCCCGGGTGGTCTTCAGTAGGGCAGGGCCATTGCAGGCCGCCTTCTTCCAGCCGGCGGTAGGATATGCCACCGTAAGCCGGGGTGAGTTCGGCAAACTCATCCATGATTTGAGATGCATTCTCAAATTCGAACCCCTGGGCACCCATCCTCCGGGCAATCTGGGAGGTAATCCACCAGTCGGGCTTGGAGTCACCCACCGGCTCAATCGCCTTCCTTACCCGCTGCACCCGGCGCTCAGTATTGGTGAAGGTGCCATCCTTCTCGGCAAAGCTGGCTGCTGGCAGGACAACGTCAGCCTCTTGGGCTGTTTCCGAGAGGAAGATATCCTGAACCACCAGGAAGTCCAGCCTTCTCAGCGCCTCCAGGGCGTGCCCGGCATCAGGCTCACTTAGCGGCGGGTTTTCACCAACGATATAGAGTGCCTTTATCTGTCCCTCGTGGGCGGCGTCTATCATTTCGGTCAGGGTCAGTCCTGGCCTGTCACTCAGGGAGGCAACCCAGGCGGTCTCAAATTTCTCCCTGATAGACGGCTCGCTTACCGGCTGGTAGCCGGGGTATACATTGGGCAGGGCACCGAGGTCGCAGGCACCCTGCACGTTATTCTGGCCCCTGAGCGGGTTTACCCCGCTTGACGGCTTGCCCACGTTTCCGGTGAGCATTGCCAGATTGGCGGTAGCCATCACGTTGTCGGTGCCGTGGGAGTGCTGAGTGATGCCCATGGCGTAGAGAATAGCTGCCGGACTGCTGGTGGCATACATCCGGGCGGCTTCAGCTACCTTGTCGGCGGGCACCCCGGTAGTCTTCTCGACAAAATCAAGGTCAAAGGCTTTGAGTGATTCCTCAAACTGGCCGAAGTTCTCGCAGCGCTCTTCGATAAATGCTGAATCAGCCAGCCCCTCGTCCACTATGACCCGCATCATTCCCATGAGCAAGGCAACATCAGTACCCGGGCGGTGCCTCAACCAGATGTCAGCATAGCGAACCAGCTCAATCTGGCGGGCATTGGCTACTATGAGCTTTCCACCCCTGTTGACCACCTTCTTTACTTCCAGCCCGATTACAGGGTGGGCCTCGGTGGTGTTGGTGCCGATAGCCAGGACACAGGCGGCATTGCCTATCTCCTGTATAGAGTTGGTCATGGCTCCACTGCCGAAGGTGGTGACCAGACCGGTCACCGTAGGGGCATGGCAGAGACGGGCACAGTGGTCTATATTGTTGTGCCCGAATACTACCCGGGTGAATTTCTGGGCAACGTAGTTATCTTCGTTGGTGCACTTGGCTGAGGAGATAACGGCAACCTCGTCCCTTTTGTAGCTGGCTAGCCTGTTAACAACCATGTCCAGTGCTTCATCCCAGGTAGCCTCTTCAAGGCTGCCGTTTCTCTTTATCAGGGGTGTGCTCAGGCGCTCCGGGTGGTGAGCGACATCAATAGTACCAAAGCGGCCCTTGACACAGGCCTGCCCTCGGTTTACTTCGTTATCACGATTGGGGATAACTTCAATTATCCTGTCTCCCTTGATGTTAAGCTCCAGCTGACAGCCAACGCCACAGTAGGGACAGGTGGTGAGCACCTGGCGTTCAGGCGGACCCTGCCACTTCCTGGTTCGCTGGATGAGCGCCCCGGTGGGGCAGGCATCAACACAGGCACCGCAGTACTGACAGTCAGACTCCTGCAGGGGATGCTCGAAGGCGGTGCCCGGCAGGGCATCACTACCACGGTTGGTAAAGGCGATAGCGCCGACACCCCTTACCTCCTGGCAGACCCTGACACAGCGCCCGCAGAGAATACATAGATTGTAGTCTCGCTCAAAGAAGGGGTTGTCCCTATCAATTGGTAATTCCTTGTAGGTGTATGGTAGCCTGATCTCGTCTATTCCTATGTAGTCAACTACCTCCTGTAGCTCACACATCTTGTTGCTAGGGCAGAGCACACAGCGTTGGGTAATGGCTACACTGCGCAGGCAGATATCGAAGGGGCCGCAGCGCTCCCGGCGCCAGCAGGTAAGGCAGGGGTTAGGGTGCTCGCAGAGAATGAGTTCCAGGACACCCCGTCTTAACTCCTGAATCTGCGGTGTGTTGGTCCGGACTACCATGCCGTCGGTAGCCGGTGTGGTGCATGAAGTGGGCAGGCCGCGCATCTTCTCTATCTCAACAATACAGAGGCGGCAGGCACCGTAGGGGGCCAGGTCGGGGTGGTAGCACAGGGTGGGTACGTATATGCCAGCCTGCTTGCAGGCTTCAAGCACGGTCATACCCCTGGTTGCTTTTACTTCCTGTCCGTCAATAGTCAGGGTTAACTCGGTTGTAGTAATCTCAGCCATTCTTCTTGACATCCTTTACTATAATATCTTATCAGGGCTAATCCTCGTGCTCTTCCAGGTCACAGCGCAGGCAGCGTTTTGTTTCTTCAATTGCCTGCTGTTCATCAAAACCAAGCTCTACCTGAGCGAAGCATTTATGCCTTTCATCCAGTGGCAACAGCCTCATCTTGGGGCGGTATTTTTCACCCTCGGCTTCCTCAACATTAAAGGGTGCCAGTTCTCCTTCGGGTGGTGCCAGTACTTCGTCGATATCGCCGTCGCCGCCAAGGTATGTATCAATGGAGGTGGCTGCTTGCCGGCCGGTGGCAATAGCTGCGATGACGTCAGCCGGGCCAGCGACCACGTCGCCACCGGCAAAAACGCCTTCAACGTTTGTTTGCAGTGTCTCCGTGTCGACGATGACAGTTCCCCAGCTGGTATATTCCAGCTCTTTGGATAACATTGTTTTATCAACTGCCTGGCCAGTGGCCATGATTACATTGTCAGCGTCTATATTGAATTCAGAGCCTTCAACCGGGACCGGGCGCCGGCGGCCACTGGAATCGGGCTTACCCAGCTCCATCCGGATACATTGAATAGCAGTTAAACGTCCATCTTCAGCCAGCACCTTAACTGGAGCCGCCAGGATACGGAGCTTGACTCCTTCCCTTTCGGCTTCTTCAATCTCGGTGGCTACTGCTGGCATTTCATCCCGGGAGCGGCGGTAGACGATTGAAACATCCTTTGCCCCGATGCGCAGGGCTGACCTGGCGGCATCAATGGCGGCGTTGCCGCCACCGACAACCACTACCCTGTCACCGATTTCGGCCATGTCTCCTGAGGTTACCTGTTTCAGGAAATCGAGGGCGTGGACTACTCCGGCGGCGCCTTCGTTGGGGATATCCATCTTCTGGCTTGTCCCGGCACCAGCCGCCAGGAAGATTGCTCCATAGCCCTGGCTGAAGAGTTCCTCCAGGTCGGTTACTGCTGTGTTTGTTTTTATCTCTACTCCTACCTCCTGGATGTAGCCAATCTCACGGTCGACTATCTCACTGGGTAATCTGTAGTCGGGGATGCCGTAACGCAGGAGGCCACCGGCCTTGGGCAGGGCCTCAAATACAGTCACGTTGTGACCCTGTTTGGCCAGGTAATAGCCAGCCGTTAGCCCGGCTGGCCCCGAACCTATTATGGCAGCCCTCTTCCCGGTTGGGGGGGCTTTCTTCAGGTTCTGTTTCCACATCTGGTCATCGTTCTCGGCAGCAAAACGTTTGAGGTCCTTGATAGCTATTGATTCTTCCAGCTGGGCGCGGCGGCACTTTATCTGGCAGGGGTGCATACAGATGTGGCCGAGCACTTCAGGGAAGGGGACCTTCTCCCGAATTATGGCTACTGCCTGGCCGTATCTGCCGTCAGCAATAGCCCGGATGTACCGAGGGACATTTACGCCGGCGGGGCAGGCATTCTGGCAGGGTGCCGGTACCAGGCTGGTGCATACCCCGGCGCTACAGCGTTTCTTGTTTATATGCTCCTCATATTCTTCGCGGAAATAGCGAATCGTGGTCAGAACAGGATTGGGTGCCGTCTGCCCCAGTCCGCACAGGGCAGTGGACTTGATTGTCGTTGCCAGACTTTCCAGGAGGTCAATGTCGCTCGGTTGTCCCTTGCCCCGGGTAATACGTTCCAGGATGCTGAGCATGTGTTTGGTGCCGACACGGCAGGGCACACACTTGCCGCAGGACTCAGCCTGCACGAAGGAAACGAAGTACCTTGCCAGGTCAACCATGCAGGTATCTTCATCGGTGACCACCATTCCGCCGGAACCCATTATGGTGCCGGCCTGGGTGAGGGAGTCATAATCAACGGGGAGGTCCAGCATGCTGGCTGGTACACAGCCACCCGATGGGCCTCCGGTCTGCACTGCCTTAAACTTCTTACCATCGGGGATACCACCGCCGACCTCATAGATAATATCACCCAGGGAGATGCCCATCGGCACCTCGATTAAGCCGGTTCGCACCACCTTACCAGCCAGGGCAAAGGTCTTGGTTCCTTTGCTTCTCTCCGTGCCGTAGCTGGCGTACCACTCACTCCCTTTCTGGAGTATAGCGGATACGTTAGCCCAGGTCTCTACATTATTAACATTGGTCGGTTTACCCCAGAGCCCCGACTGTGCGGGGAACGGGGGGCGGGACCGGGGCATGCCCCTTTTGCCCTCAATGGACATCATCAGGGCGGTTTCCTCTCCACAGACAAAGGCACCGGCGCCCTCTTTTATCTGAATATCCAGACGGAAGTCGGAACCGAGGATATTATCGCCCAGCAGACTGTATTCTTCCATCTGTTTCAGCGCTTTTTCCAGCCGTTCAATAGCCAGGGGGTACTCCGCCCGGCAGTAGATATAGGCATGATTTGCTCCCGTGGCATAGGCGCCGATAAGCATGCCCTCCAGCATGGCGTGCGGGTCACTTTCCAGCAGTGACCTGTCCATGAAGGCACCGGGGTCGCCTTCATCGGCGTTGCATATCATGTACTTTTCATTGCCCGGGGCTTCCCAGAGGCGTTCCCATTTGAAACCGGTGGAGGCACCGGCACCCCCTCTACCCCTCAGCCCTGATTTACTTATTTCGTCAATGACCTCCTTGGGGTCCATTTGCAGTGCTTTCTGTATGCCGCTGTAGCCGCCGTTGGCAATGTACTGGTCTATGTCCTCGGGGTCATTGTGGCCGCAGTTACGCAGTGCTATGCGCACCTGAGGTTTCATGATAGGCAAATCAGAGAATTTGGGGATGCCGTCAACGCTTTCTTCACCGATGGTGCCCATCGCCAGGTCGGGGCGGGGGTTATCGTTGACGAGATAGTCTTCTATAAGCTGGGGTATCATTTCGGGGGTAACACTGTTGTAGCAGATACGGGGCCGGCCCGGTTTTATAATATCCACCAGGGGTTCGGCATAGCAGAGACCGATACAGCCGACCTGGATTATTATTGCCTCGATATTTCTTCGGGATAGTTCCTCTTTGATGGCGCCTAACACGGCTTCAGCGCCGGCAGCCCGGCCGCAGGTAGCCATGCCAACAAAAATACGAGGCTTGTCAGTATGTTGCAAAGCCTCCCATTTTGATACTGCCTGTTTCTGTATTTCTTCAAACGTCATCTTTTCACCATTTATTTATGCGTAAATGGAGCCAGGGCTCCCCCGACTGTTCTAGTGTTGCGCCAGCACCTCTCTCGCCTTGGTGGTTGTCATTCTGCCGTAGACAGTTTTGTCCACTACCATGACCGGCGCCAGGGCACAGGAGCCAAAACAGGCAACCCTCTCCAGGCTGAATTTGTAGTCCTCAGTAGTTCCTCCGGGTTTAATGCCGAGTTGCTGTATTACCGTCTCCAGGATGCGCCGTGCACCCCGGACGTGGCAGGCGGTACCCTGACAGACCTTCACGGTATGCTCACCCTGCCTCTCAAAGCGGAACTGGGCATAGAAACTGGCTACGCCGTAAATCTGGCTCTTGGATATACATAAAAATTGGGCTATCTCCGTTATTGCTTCTTCGGGTAGATAGCCCAATTCCCCTTGTACTTTTTGTAGAACCGGTATTAGTGCCTCCTTATGCCCCCGGTAAGGCTCAAGGACGGGTGCCAATCTCTCACGCATATCCAGACCCTCACGAACTCAATTCAATGTAAATAAGGCTGACCATCAGTTAGTTTATCACGAAAAAATACATAGTTCAAGTATTCGGTGGTTGTCTTATTGCGGTTAAAGGTATAACATATTAGGAGTTTAGCGCGGGGTTATGGTAAGATGGGTAGCCTGCACCAGGACCTATAGAGAAGAGATATCAGGCGCCACCAGTAGTTATTAAAGATAGCAGTGTTAATTGACAGGAGTAAGAATCTTCTGAGGTGATAGGAATGAGCATTGAGCTGGTACACATTGGCTTTAATAACATACTGGTAATGAACAGGGTTGTTGCTATAGCTTCACCGAACTCGGCACCTACCAAGCGCGCAATTCAGGAAGGTAGGAACAAAGGGCTGCTAATTGATATGACCAATGGCAGGAGGACCAAGGCCGTTATCGTTACTGATAGCGGTCATATTGTTTTGTCTGCCCTGGCTCCAGAGACTATTGCTGGCAGGTTGCAGGTGACTTATCCAAGGGCAATAGTGGGTGAAGAGGTTTGAGACTGATACCGGGGCGCAGTGATGAGCGAAGTGACTCACGGGGGTGAGCCCCTGTATAATCTATCAAGAAGGCCGTTGCTTATAGTCTTCTCCGGTCCTTCGGGAGTAGGCAAGGATGCGGTCTTGACCCGCCTGAAGGAAGCAAACTACCCTCTCAGATATATTATCACCATGACTACAAGGGTTCGTCGGGCTACCGAAAGAGATAATGTAGACTACCGTTTTGTCTCGTTGAAAAGGTTCCATAAGATGATTGATAACGGGGAGCTTCTGGAGTGGGCGAGTGTCTACGGTAACTGGTACGGTGTGCCTAAGAAAGCAGTAAAGCAGGCACTGGACAGGGGAGAGGATACGATAGTTAAGATTGATGTTCAGGGGGCAACTACCATCAAGAAGATTGTGCCTGAGGCAGTATTCATCTTCCTTATGCCGCCATCAATGGAGGAGCTTGCCATGCGATTGAGGCAGCGCTATACCGAATCGCCACCTGATATAGCCCTGCGCCTGAAAACGGCAGGGGAGGAAGAGAAACAGCTGACCATATTTGACTATGTAGTCGTGAATAGGTGGGGTAAAATTGACCGGGCGGTATCAGAGGTTGAGGCTATAATTACTGCTGAAAGGTGCCGGGTGGTTCCCCGTGAAATTACCTTGAGCTAATCAGAGGACCATTTTCAGCAGCCAGGCAAACAGGTAACCCAGCACCCCGCAGATAGGAAAGGTCAGTATCCAGGCAGCGACAATATTACCGGCTACCCCCCAGCGGACTGCCGATAGCCGCCGGGTAGCACCCACTCCCATAATTGATGAACTGACGCAGTGGGTGGTGCTTACCGGAATACCCAGTAGTGAAGCTGACTCAATGACGGTAGCGGCTGCGAAGTCAGCGGCGAAGCCGTGAACCGGTTGCAGAGCGGTAACCCTCATTCCGAGTGTACGGATTACCCGCCAGCCTCCGACGGCTGTTCCGGTGCTAATTGCTAGCGCCGACACAATTATTACCCACCACGGGATGTTTTCCCAGAGAGAGGTTTGCCCGGTATAGATTACCAGTGCCATAGTGATGACGCCTATTGGCATCTGCCCATCGTTCTTGCCGTGGCTGTAGGCGAGAAAGGCGGTAGTAAGCCACTGCAGGCGACCAAACAGGGTTCTTATCTTATCGGGGGCGCTTCGTCGTAATACCCACAACAGGATAATCATCAGAATAAATCCACCGACAAAGCCCAGAACTGGGGCAATAGCAACTGACGAGCCAACGCGTGCTATTTTACTCCATATTACTGCGTCGGTACCGGCAACGAATATCCCAGCGGTGGCCAGTCCGGCGATAAAGCTATGGGTTATACTTATCGGCAGGCCTAATCGGGTGGCTATAGAGCCCCAGATAATAACTGCTCCCAGGGCGGAAATGACGGTTAGATATGAGATTGCATCGGGGATGAGAATACCCTTACCGATAGTTTTAGCAACCTCCAGGCCGGTAGCGGTGCCAGCCAGGTTGCAGAAGGCGGCCAGTATTATGGCATTTCTAGGGGAGATAGCACGGCTACCAACTGAAGCAGCGATGGCGTTAGCGGCATCATTGAAACCATTAACTACCCCAAAGCCAATAGCCAGAACAATAATAAAGAGAAAGAGACCGAGGGCAGCATCAGGCATGCTTGAGAACTACCCCTTCAAGAACATTAGCCACATCCTCGCATCTATCAGTAGCACTCTCCATGTGCTCGTATATTTCACGCCACTTGATAACATCTGCCATATCAGTAGTGTCCTCAAAAACCTCAGCTATAGCCGCACGGTGTACCACGTCGGCGGCATTCTCCAGCCGGTTCATCTCCACGCAACGTGCGAGAATCTGCTTCAACTTGTGCCGGTGGCGTAAATCAAGAATCGCCTTTTCTACTTCATCCGTTGCCTGGATAATGATATCGGCTAGCTCTCTAGCCCTCTTGCCGGGACGGCCTACTTTATAGATAATCATGGCACGGGCGGTGGCATCAATAAAGTCCATCACGTCGTCAATACTTTTTGCCAGTGAGGCTATGTCTTCCCGGTCAAAGGGGGTGACAAAGGTGCGGTGCAGTCTGGCTATAATCTCATGGGTGATGTTGTCCCCTTTGTGCTCCAGCTCGGCTATCTCTTCCACACTCTGCTCAATGCACTCCCAGGTATCAATCAGTTTTTTTAGTACCTGAGAGGCTTGGACAATGTTATGGGCGCCCTCCTCGAAGAGCTCGAAGAACTTCTCTTCACGGGGGATAAAACGAAACCTGAACACTACCTGTCCTCCTCTGTTAGCAACTAAGGGTGATTAAAAGAAGCCCTTACAATTGTGAGTTTAGATGAGAGGAGGGCAAATGTCAACCCGGATGTTACTGTGAATTCGTGCCTCTGCTGCTGATAAATAATTGACTGGGCTGCTACATTAGGGTTATTATCTAAGGGGTGTTTATTAACTTGTGCGGATGACTGCTCGTTGACTGATGATTTCCACTGAGTTTTGAGAAAGGGAGCTTTGGCGAGTAATAAATTAGAGGAATTTACCCCCATGTTCTACCCGAAGTCACATGCTGTGATAGGGGCTTCAGCTAGTTTACAGAAATTTGGGGGAAGGTTTCTGGGGGTATTGCTCTCGTTCGGCTATGGTGGCAGGCTTTATGCGGTAAACCCGCAGGAGAGCCAGGTACAGGGGATGGAGACATATGCCCGGGTGGGTGATATCCCGGAGACAGTTGACCTGGCTACTATTGCTGTTCCAGCCCGGGCTGTTCCCGGGGTTATTGAGGAGTGCCTGGCCAAGGGGATAAAGGCTGTACAGATACTCAGCGCCGGCTTCAGTGAGGCGGGTGAAGAAGGTAAAAGGCTGGAGGAGGAGGTGGCCAGGACGGCTGCCAGAGGGATTCGTGTCGTTGGCCCCAACTGTTTTGGTATCTACTGTCCCGATGGTGGTCTGACTATCCTGCCCGGTGAGAACCTGTCCAGGGAGAGCGGACCGGTAGGCTTTATCAGCCAGAGTGGCGGCTATGCAATCAGGGTGCCACGCCGTGCCAGCGGCTGGGGAATCAAGTTCAGCAAGGCTATCAGCTATGGGAATGCCTGCGATGTGAATGAGTGCGACCTTGTGGAGTATTTTTACCAGGACCCGGAGACCAGAATCATTACCGGTTATATAGAGGGCGTCAGGGATGGTCCCAGGTTCTTCAGGTTGCTTCAGGAGGTCTGTCGGACAAAGCCGGTGATACTGTGGAAGGGGGGTCTTACTCAGGGTGGAGCCCGGGCAGCGCACTCGCATACTGCCTCTCTGAGCGGGGATGAGGCGGTCTGGGACGCCGTTTTCAGGCAGAGTGGTGCCATTCGGGTGAATAGCCTGGAGGAGCTCCTTGATACCACTATTGCCTTTTTATACCTGCCTCCGCTGCGGGGGCGCAGGGTCTGTGTGGTCGGGGGTGGTGGCGGGATAGGCGTGGCGGCGGCCGATGCCTGCGAGAGGGCGGGGCTTTCCGTACCCCTGTTTTCTGCCGGGCTTCAGGAGAAGCTGGCGGGAATAGTGCCTCCGGCGGGTGCCAGTGTTCGCAATCCGGTTGACGTGGGTGGCCCTTTTCCAGCGCCACAAATGCTGAGGGCGGTACTGGAGGCAGTGCTCAGTGAGGGGGTTGTGGATACAGTTATTGTGAGCGAACTGGAGTTAGCCAGGATAAGTGGCCTTATGCAGGGCAGGGCGCAGATGCGCGGATATACCTCTGAAGAAATAGCTGAGGTCCCGGTTGATATGAAAAACAGGTTCGGTGCGCCGCTGATGATAGTGTTGCCGGTGGAGGCTATGGGGGCTGATGCGCTGGAATTTGAGGGTGCACGTCGCGATACCCGCGATTACTTTCTTAATAAGGGGCTACCGGTTTATCTGACTCTGGAACGGGCTGCCAGGGCGCTGTCTAATTTGATTGGTTACTATGAGCATCGTGATGCGATTTCCTCATCAGGCTCTGGCATAACGACGTAGAAAGGAGAGAGAATGGAATGTTGGTCGTAGCATGTGTCAAACAGGTCCCGGATACCACACAGGTCAAGATTGACCCGGACACCGGCACGCTGATAAGAGAGGGTGTGCCGTTCATTGTCAACCCGTTTGATACCCACAGTCTGGAAGAGAGCCTGCGGCTTAAAGATGAGTACGGGTTTCGGGTGGCAGCGATTTCAATGGGGCCGCCCAACACCGAGGTTACCCTGAGAAAGACCCTGGCACTGGGGGCCGACGAGGTGGTACTTCTGAGCGACCGTGTTTTCGGTGGGGCTGATACACTGGCTACCAGTAAGGTTCTGGCTGAGGCTATCAAGCGGCTTGCCCAGGAGGAAGAGGTGGCCCTGGTGATTTGTGGCCGGCAGACCATTGACGGGGACACGGCACAGGTGGGGCCGGGCATTGCCACCCGTCTGAAATACTCGCAGCTGACCCTGGTTGACCAGATTCAGGGTGTGGATGTTGAGGCGAAAAAGGTGAAGGTGAGACGCAAACTGGAGGGGCGGCACGAGGTAGTGGAAGCACCTTTGCCGGCCCTGATTACGGTAGTGCGGGAGATTAACCATCCTCGTTATCCGACGGTGCCGATGCGGCTGGAGGCTGAGGAGGTGGAGGTGACATTGTGGGACAACAAGGTGATGCAGCTATCCGAGGATACCATCGGACTGAGGGGTTCACCTACCCAGGTGCGCAGAATCTTTTCTCCAGAGAGGCCCAAGGGAGAGATAATAGGTGATGGACTGAATAAGCCAGAGGAAGCTGCCCATCTGTTGCTGGATACCCTCATTGAGAAGGATATAATTTCCGTATAGCCGTACGGGGTAGAAAAAGGAAAGGGAGCCGGAAATGGCAGAAGAGAAGAAGAAGAAAAAGGTGAAGAAACCCCTGGGTAAAGCCCGACTTATTGCGGGTAAGTGTATTGCCTGCGGTGCCCGCTGCCAGAGTGATTGTCGCGCTGAGGCAATAGAGATGAATGATGCCGGCGAGCCAGTCTTTGATATAGAGAAGTGCACCGGTTGTCGCCGATGTGTGCGGATATGCCCGGCTGATGCTATTGAGATATTCTTTACCCCGGAACAGCAGAAGATTCTGGACGAGTTAGCCAGGCAGGCTGAGGCTGGGGTTGAGGCAGAGACTGAGGTTAGCCCTGAGGAGGAGGCAGAAAGGGAGGAAGAGGCCAGGATAGCTGCCCGGCTGAAGGAGTATAAGGGTGTGTGGGTCTTTGTGGAGCAGACCGATGGCCAGCCGGCTACGGTTTCCTGGGAGTTGCTTGGCGTGAGCGCTGAACTGGCCAAGACTCTGGGTGTGGAACTTTGTGCTATGGTCATCGGTGATAATGTTGAGCACCTGTGCCAGGAGTCATTTGCCTGCGGGGCTTCCAAGGTCTACCTGATGGATGCCCCGGTATTTCACCATTACCGTACCGAGCCTTATTATAAAGCCATCTGTTACCTGATAGAAAAGTACAAACCGGAAATCGTTTTGATAGGTGCCACCGGTCTGGGCAGGGATTTGGCTGGTTCCGTGGCGACAGAGCTCATGACGGGGCTGACCGCTGACTGTACCGGCCTGACCATTGATGAGAACCGGTTTTTACTGCAGACCCGTCCTGCCTTTGGCGGCAATATCATGGCTACCATTAAAACCGAGCGCACCAGACCGCAGATGGCTTCGGTTCGGCCGCACGTGATGCCAATGCCGGAGAGGAATGATTCAAACAGGGGTGAGATTATCCGGGAGTCCTTTGACATGAGGGAAGAGGATATCGGCGTTAAGGTCCTGGAGGTAATCGATACCCGTAAGACCGGTGCCGAAGAAGTCAATATTGAAGCCGCTGATGTAATTGTCTCCGGGGGACGCGGTATGCAGTCCAGGGAGAATTTCCAGGTACTGCAGGAACTGGCTGATGCGCTGGGTGGCGTGATTGGTTCTTCGCGCAGTGCCGTGGAGGCCGGCTGGATGCCAGTGGAGCGACAGGTTGGCCAGACCGGTAAGACGGTAAGGCCCAAGATTTATTTTGCCTGCGGTATCAGCGGTGCCATCCAGCACCTGGTAGGCATGCAGGATTCGGATGTTATTATTGCCATCAACCGCGACAGGCAGGCGCCGATTTTTGAGGTGGCTACCTATGGGATAGAGGGCGACCTTTTCCAGGTGGTGCCTGCCATTACCAGGCGTCTCGAAGAATTACGTGCCCAGAAGGGGCATTAGTATGCGGGGCGGGCATTGCCTGCCAGCTTTGACAGTGGCGGTTTGTGCTGTTGAGGCGATGAATTTGTGTTCGAGTGTATAGCTAAGGAGGATATTCGTTATGAACCCAGTGAGTTCTCTAGGAGCAGCCGGATTTGCCCTGTTTTGGTGCTTAACCGCACTGGCGGCTGGAATCTTCTTTTTCAGGGGATACCAGCTTCTAAGGTTGCTGTCGCTGGGGAGGGGGGGAGAGAGGATTGGGCACATCATCAGGAGGATACTGGTTGCAATTGGCCATTTTATAGTGCAACAGTGTCAGTTCAAGAACATCACCCGCAGGGACAGGGGTGGCATCGGGCACCTGTTCATGGTCTGGGGGTTTTTCCTGTTCGTTCTCTACTATGTCTTCTTCATAGTTATCGCCTCGGGCTTTGGCATCTCAGACACGATGGAGCATAACCTGGTCTATGGCTACTACTGCTGGGTTATGGATATTGTCGCCCCGTTTATTGTGATAGGGGCGCTGTGGGGTGTTATCCGCCGCTATATTGTGAGACCGTCGAGGCTGGAGGGGCAGCAGACTTTTGAGGCGGTCTTCATTCTTTTTACGGTTCTTGTTCACCCGGTGACGCACGTAGGTAAGATAGCCACCCAGATTGCCGCCGGGCACCCCCCGGCTGGCCTGGGTATAGCTACTCCACCAATCAGCACAGCTATGAGTAACCTGTACACCAATCCTGCCATGATAGAAGCCTGGCACAGCTCCTGGTTCTGGGCGCACTGGGTATTCGTGCTGCTGGTTCTGGCGATTATTGCCTACACCCGCTACCTGCACATGATAGCGGCTATGGTGAATGACCTTCTCCACAGGGAGCCGCCCAAGGGCATGCCTGCCCTGATTGACCTTAAGGACCGCTCGACCTTCGGTGTCAATAGAGTGGATAATTTCACCTGGAAGCACCTTCTGGACTCAATGGCCTGCGTTGTCTGCGGCTACTGCCAGGAGGTTTGCCCGGCTAACTTCACCGGTAAGCCGCTCAATCCGCGGCTGGTTATCCGTGATATCAAGACAAATCTGTTGAAGAACGGACCACTAATCATGAAGGGACAGGAACCGGTGATACCCCTGATTGGTGATGGGCAGGAAGGCAGCGTGTCTGAGGACGCTATCTGGGCGTGTACTACCTGCGGTGCCTGTATGGAGGTGTGTCCGGTTTATA
>CAZEBT010000003.1:0-31008 GCA_964510485.1 uncultured Dehalococcoidales bacterium
GCAAGGTCATTGAGTAACTGGGTTATCCATACCTGAAGCGCCGAAGGAATATCAGCCTGTGCCCATACCTGTGACATCTGCGTATCCAGGAGGTACCCGGCAATAAAAATGGCGATGGCTTCAATGGCCCCGTAGGTCAGGAAGGTGATACCCAGACTGCGTGTGGTGTCTTTAACCTGGCGGTTTATGAGCACGATGAGCAGGATTATCAGTAGAATCAGGCCGATAAGGGCGTTATAACCGAGCTGGAAGTAGCGCACATACTCCCTTGCTTGCTCAAGCGCAACCTCAGCCTCGGCTATCCCCTCAGCAATACCCTGCCTGGCTTCCCTGAGCCCATCCTCTGCCTGTGCCAGCGCATCGGCAATCTGCTCCGGTAACTCAGTCGGTAGCAGGTCCTGGCTAACCTCAATGGTTGATGGTACCGCGCTGGTCAGTTCCTGGAAGTACTGGTCAAACAGCTGGTTGAGTTCGCCTGTGGACAGGTCAGAATATTCCAGGGGTGGTGATTTCAGGAAGGCTTCTCTCAGGCTGTCTTCCAGGCTCTCTGTAATCGTTCCCAGCGAGATTTCTATACCGCTACCCTGGCTTTCCCCCAGCAGATAGTCGAGCATGGGTTCAGAATTGGTGATTATTTCCTCTTTGATGGTGGGTTCAAGCTCAGCAACAACGTCATCCACATAGTCAGACAGGTACTCAAGCTCCTCCGGTAATTCCCCGACGAACTGCTCGCTGAGAGGCTCTGATAAGAGGGTGCCTGTATCGAGTCCCTCCACCAGGGATGTAATGAAGTCCGGGGTGAGTATGTATTGTCTGAGGACCTGCGCCAGGTCCAGGCTCTGCGTCTTCCCCAGCAGGTAGTCAAAGATGGGGCCGGTTGCTGCCGGTACATTTTGCTTGATGGTAGGCTCAAGTTCAGCGATAGTGCTGACTATGGCTGTCTCCATGTCTTCCGGGAAATCTTCTTCGGAGACCTGCTGGCTGATGACCTCTTCAGCCAGTCCCGCCAGGTCGAGTTCAGCCATGAGCGAGGCGACGAAGTCCGAATTAAAGAAGGTCTTACCCAGCGTACCTGTCAGGTCGGGGCTTTCTCTCTTGCCCAGCAGGTAGTTAAAGGTGTCGCCGATAGCAGCACTGACCTGTTCTTTTAGCGGGGCTTCAAGTTTATCTATGGTATCAATTACGGCAGTCATCAGCTCCTCGGGGATATCTTCTTCAATATTCTGCTCGGTGATGACTTCGCTTATCAATGAGGATATATCGAGCCTGTCAAGTTGGGAGCCGTAGAAGTCTGGGTTGAGAACGGTGCTGTGTACTGTATAGGCGAGACCGAAGACTGACAGGGAGAAGAAGAGCAGCAGGCCCAGGAGACCGAGGGCAAAGCCTTTGAGAATTCCCATAGTTGTGTTGGATTATAGTCAAGGGGGGGGCCGAATGTCAACAGGCTGGCTCCCGGTTCAGCTAGTATCCCCTCTTCTTGCCTACCACGTTGAGGAGCCTCTTCCCGTTCAGGTAGCGTCTCAGGTTTTCACAGAATATCCCGGTTGCCTGCTGGATGTAGTCTTCCCTCACACCGGCGACATGAGGGCTGAAGATAACATTGGGGAGTTCCCAGAGTTTGCTGTCAGCGGGCAGGGGCTCGGTGGCGAAGACGTCCAGACCTGCCCCGGCAATCCAGTTCTCACTGAGGGCACGGACCAGTGCCTCCTCATCCACTATACGGCCCCGGCCAATGTTGATAAGGCGGGCGGTTGGCTTCATGGCGCGTAGTTCCGCCTCTCCAATCAATCTGTTGGTTTCCAGGGTGAATGGCAGGGAAAGCACCACGAAGTCGCTCTCGGATAGCAGCCGGGGAAGCTGCCCCCGTGGCAGCAGTAGGTCAACGTTTCTGGCGTGCGTTACACCTCTGGCAGACCTCCGGGTAGCTATAACCCTCATGCCGAAAGCCTTACCCAGCCGGGCTACCTCGCGTCCAATATTACCCAGCCCGACTATCCCCACAGTTTTACCGCGGAGTATTTCGGGGGTGAACCGTTGCCACTGCTTTTTCTGCTTCATCTCAGAACACTGTGGTGCCTGTTTGGCAAACATCAGCATCAGTGTCAGAACGAATTCGCTGATTGGGGTGGCACCGATGCCACTCACATTGGTCAGCATGACCGGCTTTCGCATTAAATCCTTATTCAGGAACCGGTCAACCCCGGCCGTCATCACCTGAATCCATTTCAGCCGGGGGGCACGGGCGATGACATCTTTTGGTAGTCTAAATCCATAGATGACCTCGGCCTCAGCTAAATGGGCATCCAGTGGCTCTTTGGCGGCAGGGTCGCCTTGGTAATCAGCATGGCTGAGGGCAGAAACATCCCGCAGTCTTATCCTGGGGCTAACGGCGCTAATCTGGCGCAGGTGGTCTTCACCAATCGCAGATGTTACCACTACATTGAGCGGTTCGTTGGACATAGGTAGCTCCTCCTCTTCAGCGCCGGGACATGCGGTATTCCCCTCTCCTGAAGAGATAGCCGGCAATCAGGCCCAGAGCCAGCCCACCGAGGTGGGCCTGCCAGGCTATATGAGGTAAGAAGGAGACTATCAGGAAGCCACCGATTACTGCTATCCAGAGGTCCATTGGAATGGGTATCGGGAATATGATAACCTTCAGTTTAGGCCTCATTACCGCCAGTGCTCCGCCCAGGGCAAATACGGCCCCGGATGCGCCAATGGCGGTGGCAAAGGAAGGCCCAAGAAATATGAATATTATACTGCCGGCAATGCCCCCCAGAAAATAGACAATCAGGAACCTGGACTCCCCAACCAGTCTCAACAGGTATGAGCCGAAGAAGAAGAGGGTCAGCATGTTGGCGAAGATGTGCCAGAAACTGCCGTGGACAAAAATGCAGGTTACTATGGTCCACGGCTCATCCAGGAAGCTTGCTGGCTGCAAGCCGAGAAGAGAAATAACGAGATTGCGATTTATTAAAGTGGCTATGAAGAACAGGAAGTTAAGCGCCAGCAGGACCCATATGGGGGTTAGACTGACATCTTGAGAGCCTCTATACGTTACGCGCACAGCCCCGTTTTTCTCCTCACATGATGACCTGTAAAACCCGTTTCCCCAAAACAGGTGGAGGTAAATAGTGTATCATCTGGTGTCTCTTGAAATCAAACCTGCCATAAAGAATGGAGAGCACATCTTTCAGTGCTCTCCCTGGTTTAGTCTCTCTTATCGAACCCGGCTCACCCGCGATGTTTCATCGCACAGGCCTCTCTCCGAGACTGACCTCAAGCTCTATCTCGAGCCGAGTCCGAGTCCTCACTGCCCTGCACTGAGCAGGGCCTCAACTGTCAACTTGCCATACCCCTAATACTGCATGGAGTCTCATAATGCACCTCCACAGTAAGACTCGGGTTCCACGTGCCCTAAGCAGTTATAAGCTACCACATTTAGCCTGGATTGTCAAGTGAGATTATAGTACTAGTACCTCACAAGATTGTCATAATTGTTATTGACGAACACGGCTGCATAGGATAAAGTTAGCTGTTGGGGCCCGGGAAGGGATTGGGTGGTATCTTCGTAGGGAGCTTACCGTGAGCGAGCCAGACATTACAAGGTGCCGGAATACAGAGTTCCACTGGGGAGAGCGGACCTACGTTATGGGGATTATAAACCTGTCGCCGGATTCGTTCTCCGGTGATGGAGTTGGTGATGTGGAAGCCGCCGTGGCTCAGGCGCACCGCTTTGTGAGTGAGGGCGCTGATATTCTGGATATCGGCGGTGAATCTACCCGCCCGGGTTCATCACCTGTACCGGTTGATGAAGAAATCAGGCGGGTGGTTCCGGTAATAGAGAGGCTGGCGGCTGAGGTTACGGTTCCGCTGAGCATTGATACCTATAAGTCAGAGGTGGCACAGCCGGCACTTGAGGCCGGGGCAACCATGCTGAATGACCAGTGGGGGTTGAAGAAAGACCCGCGACTGGCTGAGCTGGCTGCTGAGAGGGGCGTTCCCATAGTCCTGATGAGCAACCAGAGGGACAGGGGTGGCTATGATGCCAAAGCCAGGCGTGACACGGGGTTCTACGAGGATGTTATGGCTGAGGTAACCTCATCCCTGCGCCAGAGCCTGGAAATGGCATTGAGCTTGAAAGTACCCCGGGGGAACATTATCCTGGACCCCGGTATTGGCTTCGGTAAGACCTGGCAGCAGGATATAGAAATCGTCCGCCGCCTGGAAGAGCTTAAAGAGTTGGGCAGGCCGATTCTGATAGGGCCTTCAAGGAAGTCCCTCATCAAGATGGTGCTGGACCTGCCGGCCAACGAGCGTGTGGAGGGGACCGCGGCGGTGGTAGCCATTGGCATTGCCAATGGTGCCGATATTGTGCGGGTGCATGATGTTAAGCAGATGGTGAGGGCCTGCCGGATGGCTGATGCTATTGTGCGCTGACCCTTTCCAGGCTCCGGCGGCTACCTGTCTCCTTGCCCCGCTTCCCGCCTCACCAGCTCCCGGTAAGCCGCTATTAGCCTTTTCGTGATTGTCCCCACCTTCCCCGAACCGATAGCTTTTCCGTCTATCTCAGTAAGTGGCATAATCTCCATAAGCGAGTTGGTTAAAAACGCCTCCTCAGCCTGAAGAAATTCATCCAGCGTTATATCCGGCTCACCGGCCTTGATGCCCAGCCCCGAAGCCAGCTCAAGGACTGCCTCCTTGGTAATGCCGGGGAGAATACCGCTCTCTTTGCCCGGTGTCTTTAGTGTGCCCTCAGCGACCATAAAGACATTGCTCATGCTGGCTTCAGCCAGAAGTCCCTTCTCATTGAGGCAGATAGCCTCATCCACTCCGGACGCTCTGGCCTCCTGCCGGGAGAGCATACTTTCCAGGTAGTTGGCTGACTTCAGCCGGGAGAGCGGGGACTGGCTGTTGCGGCGGATGGACGAGACAGCTGCCCGGAAGCCTCTCTGGTAGAGCTCCTCCGGGTAGGGCTTGTATTCTGCTGCCGTTATCAGCACTGTTGGTTTATTGCATGTGCCGGGGTCGGGGGTCATCCCTCCTTCACCCAGGGACACGGTGATTCGGATGCGGGCATCGCTCAGCCTGTTGGCGCGGATGGTTTCCATTACCGCATTCTTGAGAGACAGCGTCTCTACCGGTATCCCCAGGGTTTCCACAGAGAGCGACAGTCTGCTCAGGTGGCGCTCCAGGCGGAATACCCGGCCTGCGTAGGCACGCATGGTCTCAAAGAGTCCAAAACCGTAGAGAAAGCCGTAGTCCAGAGCCGATATGCTGGCCTGGCTGCGGGGTAACAGGGTGCCATTCAGGTAAACAGTGTCACTCACAGGGCTGCTCCCGGGGCCACTCTGGCTGCGAATAGCTCAGGAAGTTCCTCAGCACGGTATGACCTACCTCGGTCATTATTGACTCCGGGTGGAACTGCACCCCCTCGACAACGTATTCCCTGTGCCGGACGCCCATGACTACATCGTCGGCAGTGGTGGCGGTCAGTTCAAGCGCTGAAGGGAAAGTCTTCCGTTCAATTACCAGGGAGTGGTAGCGCCCTCCCTCGAAGGGGTTGGGCAGAGTTTTATAGATTGTCCTGCCGTCATGGTAAACGGGGGAACTCTTGCCGTGTGTAGGGACAGGGGCACCGATAATCTGGCCGCCATAGACATAGCCAATGCACTGGTGTCCCAAGCAGACACCGAGGATGGGGAACCTGCCGGCAAAGTGGCGGACAACATCATTGGAGATACCGGCATCAAGCGGTGTACCCGGTCCCGGTGAGATGACTATATGGGACGGGTTGGAGCGTTCAATCTCCGCCAGGGTTACCCGGTCGTTGCGGTAGACCACCGGTTCCCAGCCCAGCTCGCCGAGGTACTGGACGAGGTTATAGGCAAACGAATCGTAGTTATCAATCACGATGACCATGGCTAGCTTACCCGTATTGCTGCCGTATTGAGGGCATCAATGAGCGCCCTGCCCTTAAGCAGTGTTTCCTGATACTCAGCTTCAGGGTCGGAATCATAGACGACGGCGCCACCTACCTGGAAGTATGCCCGGTTTCCCTTGACGAGAAAGGTGCGAATGGTGATGTTGAGGTCAATATCGCCGTTGAAGCCCAGGTAGCCGATGCAGCCGGTATAGACACTCCTCCTTGTCGGCTCCAGTTCATCTATAATCTCGATAGCGCGCACCTTGGGGGCTCCGGTTATGGAGCCGCCGGGGAAGGTTGCCTTGAGCAGGTCAATACAGTTCTTGCCTTTTCTCAGATTTCCCTCCACGGTGGAGGTGAGGTGGAAGACGGTGGGGAATACCTCCAGTATAGCCAGTTCGGTTACCCTGACCGTGCCGTAGCGGCAAACACGCCCCAGGTCATTTCTCTCCAGGTCCACTATCATCATATTCTCAGCCCGGTTCTTTACGCTGTTTAGCAACTCATTAGCCAGGGCATCATCTTCCTGTGGAGTCCTGCCCCGTTTGCAGGTTCCTTTAATTGGCCGTGTCTCTACCCAGTCTCCCCGGGTGCGGAGAAACCTCTCCGGTGAGGTGCTAACCACCGTGACCTCGCCAAAGCCCAGATAGCTGGCAAAGGGTGCCGGGTTTAACTGACGCAACCGCTGGTATAGCTCGTAGGGTGTAATGGTAAGCTCGGTGTCAAAACGCTGGGAGAGATTGACCTCAAAGATATCACCAGCGATGATGTACTGTCGTGCCTTCTCAACTGCCTCAACGTATTCCTGATGGGTGAAGCCCCCTTTAAGGTCTACCTGTCCCGCCGGAGAGGATACAAAGGTAAGGGGTGCATCTGTGCCGGGAACAGGCGCGTCAGCCAGCTTCTCCCTGACCTCATTCAGGCGGTTCCTGGCCCTCTCTATCCTGCGGGGCTCTCTCAGTTCGGGAAAGCCTGTGGAGATGATATAGGCTTTACCCTCAAGATTATCGAACGCCAGCAGCCGGTCATAGAAGCCGAAGTAGCACTCCGGTAACTGAAGGTCATCTACCGCAGTGCTGGGCAGGCGCTCAATAAAGTGGCAGAGGTCATAGCTCAGGTAGCCTACTGCGCCGCCAATGAACGGCACCGGGGATGAACAGGAGTCCAGGTGGTAGGTTTCAAGGAGACGGTTGAGTTCATCAAAGGGGTTGCCTGTTGAGCGGGTCTTTTCATCACCCCGGATAAGTGTGATGTCGCTGCCGCGGGTGCTGAGTACCAGGAAAGGGCTGCTGCCGATAAAGGAGTAGCGTCCCAGTTTTTCGGGGTCCATGCCACTATCCAGAAAGAAGCTGAACGGCTCCTTCCTGAAGAGTTCAAAGGCGTCAGGTGGCGACAAACTGGTATCTATTTCTTCTATCAGCGGACAGTGAGATGTTCTGGCCATCATCTAAGCTACAGTAACGATTCTATATTTGTGGCAGTTACTTGAATGATACAGTAGCAGCAGGGCGCCGTCAATGAGGGCTGTGAGAGACAGATGAAGGGGTGTAATTGTAATTGACAGGCTGTTATAATTGTGCTGACCGGTGTGAACATGCCAGTTGCACTAAAGGGGGTGACAGTGAGATGAGTGAGAAGTCGGACTTTGAAGCTATCCCGATTGGGATGGAGCTGGAGCCGCTGGAGATGATACTGGATGAGGACACCGTCAGTAACAGGGTTAAGCTTATCCAGTGGGAGAATAGAGAGCTTCTGGATAAATATGGTTTTGCGCCGCCGGCAATGACCATAAACCAGCATGCCAGGATTAAATTCATGGCCTGGCCAGATTTAAGCGCATCAATCTGGGCTAAGAGTGAACACGAGTTCCTGAAGCCGATGAAGGTCGGTAGCAGGGTATCAATCCGGTGTAAGATTATTGATAAGTATGTCAAGCGTGGCCGGAACTACCTGGTATCCGAGTGTGAAACTGTTGATGAAGCCGGAGAGGTGCTGTTTCGGAGCCGGGAGACCAGCATATATGTTAAATAGAGGAGGGAAGGAGAGATGACGGGGGTTACCGGGCCAGTAAGAACCGGCGAGGAGATTCCCAGCCTGACCAAGACTGCCTACTACCCCATTGACCCGGATGCACGCAATGTCATCCATACCGATGACTATGCCAGGGACCTCGGCATGCGGGGGGCGCTGGTGGGGGGTTCCACGTTACTCAGCTACGTTCTGGGGATGCTGTACAATTACTTTGGCCAGAAATGGCTCTATCACGGCAAGATAAGCGTGTCGTTCATTGGCGGGGGCGTGGTAAACGGTGATGTCGTTACATCTCACGGGCTGGTCACAGCTATAGAGCCAGAGGAGGGCGGCACCAGGCTGAAGCTTGATGTCTGGATGGAGAACCAGGACGGGGCCAAGATAGTGGTCGGTGAGGCCAGCTGTATCCGGTAACAATTTATCTATCGTTCGCTTTTGATGGGCACACCTAGAGCTGCCCGCGGCTCAGTTCCAGGTTCTTCAGGGCTACGTCAGCGCGTGACAGCCTTCTGCCCTCATACGTTGGCCGTTTGTACTCGCTCCAGTTCAGATACCTGTTGATGAAGTAGGTCTGGAAGGCAGCCTCAAGTTCGGCGGTAAAGCCCATGGTATCCATCATGTGGTTGATGGAGAACTTTGAGACACGTACCGCGAAGGGGTCGTTTTCGGCGACGCGGTTGGCATAGGCCAGGGTCTCCTCCTCCAGCTTCTCACGAGGGTAAATGCGGTTGACGAAGCCCTGAGCAAGTGCCTCGCGGGCGGTGATGAAGCGGTGCTCAAAGATAACCTCTTTCGCCTTGCGCGGGCCGATATCCCACGGCGTCGCGAAGTACTGGAAGTGGGATGGCAGAAACAGGGCGTCCTCAGAGGCAAAGATGATGTCCATTGCCGAGGCAATCATCCATCCCCCGAAGATGCAGTAGCCCTGTACCATGGCAATGGTCGGTTTCTGAAGGTTGCGCCAGCGCATCGTATTTTCCAGGTAGAACTTTCTGAAGCGTTTATAAACACCCTGTCCCTCGGTGGGGAAGCCGCGAGCTTTCTGGTCGGTTTTCTCTTCGGGGGTACCGAGGTCGTGACCAGTTGAGAAATGGTCGCCCTTACCGGATAGAACGATTGCCTTCACCTCGTCATCAGCCTCGGAGCGCGTGAAGGCATCGTTCATCTCCTCGAGCATTAGCCGGCTCTGAGCGTTGCGATAGCTGGGGCGATTGAGTATTACCCTGGCTACTGTGCCCGGCTGATAAAGAATATGCCGGTACTCCATTATATTTCATTCCTCCTTCTCTATTTTGTTTGTATAGTTTACGCTGATTGCCATGAGGGGGCAAATTGGGGGTTACGGCAATCCAGTCTGGCTGCCGTCGGCTGCTGCCGGATTGTGGCAGAGGAAGAAGGCCCTTTCGGAATCTGCGGTCAGGTTTTGCAGGTTCAGGTACAAATCATAGGTATAGGTACGGGTTTCGCTGAAGCCGGCGGTTCCTAGAGCCGAGAGCACTTCTGCCTCTGAATAGCATTTCTGGAAGAGTGTTATATCGGAGCGCTGCCAGCTCTCTTGCCGGCGGAAAATGGTAGCGTCGAACCGGGCGGTGTGCTCTTCGGGGCGGTAGCTGGAGCGGACGACGCAGACAAGGTCGTCCTCAACAATGCCGAAGTTATCATTCCAGGTCACCCGGTAGCCTCCCTCCATATTCAGGTCAAAGAGGAACAGCCCGCCTTCCCGCAGGGCGGCGTGCACGTTGCGGAATACGGAGGTCAGCTCCTCAAGGGTCATGACGTGGTTGAGGCTGTCAAACGTGGAGATAGCGGCATGATAGACTGGTGGCAATCTGAAGGTGCGGGCATCATCGTGGATGAACTCAACTTCGGGGGCGTTTTCACGGGCAAAGCGGAGCATTTCCTCAGAGCCGTCCAGTCCGGTTACCCGGTAGCCGCGCTCCGTGAGGATATGGGCTAGCTGGCCGGTGCCGCAGCAGAGGTCGAGGATACGGGCTTTACCTGGCAGGTGTGGCAGTACCAGCTCCTCCAGGACAGGGAGGGCGTGCTGGGTGAAGCTGTTGCCCCAGTGTTTGTTGTAGACCCGGGCGAAGGGGTCATAGTCTGAGTAGGTGGTCATGGTTGCTGGCACCGATTTCTTCCGGGATTTCCTCATTACCCTCTCAGCTTCTCTGTCATCATCGGCACTACCTGGAAGAGGTCGCCGACAATGCCGTAGGTGGCTACCTCAAAGATGGGGGCATCGGGGTCGTCATTTATCGCCACGATAACATCGGAGGTCTGCATACCGGCCAGGTGCTGGACGGCTCCTGAGATGCCGCAGGCGATGTAGAGCCTGGGGCAGACGGTCTTGCCCGTCTGGCCGACCTGGTGGGCGTAGGGAATCCAGCCCTCATCAACCGGCGGCCGTGAGGAACCGACTGCCGCCCCCATAACCTCTGCCAGCTCTCTGATTATCTCAAAGTTCTCCGGCTTGCCCAGCCCTCTACCGCCGGAGACAATAATATCGGTGTCCTCAAGCTTGACCTTCTCTGCCAGGTCTTCAACGAAGCTAATCAGCCTGGTCCTGGAGGTAACGCCTTCCTTATTAAAGTCAACCCTTATTATCTGTCCCTTTCTTGTCTTATCGGGGGTGTTTTTCTTGAAGACACGGGGGCGGACGGTTGACATCTGTGGTCTTCTCGCCTGGCAGATGATGGTTGCCATGACGTTGCCGCCAAAGGTAGGGCGGGTTTGCAGGAGGCAACGTTTCTCAGGGTCAATCTCCAGCCCGGTGCAGTCGGCGGTGAGCCCGGTCTTGAGGATGGCGGCTACCCGGGGGATGAACGCCCGCCCGAAAGAGGTGGCGCCGGCAAGCACTATCTCCGGTTTGTGCTCCTGGACCAGCCTGACCATCTCGGTGGTATAGAGGTCTTCCTGCTGGCTGGCTAACGCCGGGTCATCAATTAAGTAGACCCTGTCGGCGCCGTAGGCAGTTAGTTGCTCAATACCGTTGACGTTATGACCGAAGCATACCGCGCACAGCTCTGTTTTGAGGGTATCGGCCAGCTCCCTGCCCCTTGACAGCAGCTCATAGCCGACGCTCTTCAGCCGGCCGTCTCGCTGTTCGGCAAACACCCAGATTCCGTGGTGGGTATCGGTTAGCGGTGCCGTCTCAGCGACCTCCTTGATAATTATGGCATCGTATTCGCAGGCGTCCTGGCAGGCACCGCAGAGGGTGCAGCCATCCCTTATATGAGCCTTATCGTTGATGATTTCTATGAGGTCAAAGGGGCAGTACGGCTGGCAGTTACCACAGCCGGTGCACTTATCAGTGTCAATATAAATGCCCGTATTTTCAGCCATTCTAGATTATCTTTGCCTCTCTCAGCTTATCAATCAGGCCCTCTACCTGGTTTTCCGGTTCTCCCTCAAGCATCTCCCCGGTATGGACTCTCCGGGGGAAGAATACCCTGGTGACCCTGGTGGCGGAGCCGGACAAGCCTACCCGGTTCCTGTCAATGTTTAGTTCCCCGGCTGTCCAGGTGGGTATTGCGGTGGTCTTTGCCCGGGAAAGGCCGCGGAGGGAGGGGAGGCGGGGTACATTTATCTCCTTCACCACGGTAATTACTGCCGGCAGCGGCATCTCAATGACCTCATGCCCGTCTTCAACCATTCGCACGGCTCTCATCTGTCTATTATCTATCTCTTCAACCTTACTGACATAGGCGGCAAAGGGAATTCCCAGCATCTCGGCAAGCTCGGGTCCTACCTGTCCGGTATCCCCGTCCAGTGTCTGCCGTCCGCAGATTACGAGGTCGTAGTCTTGAATCTTATTGACTGCGCTGGACAGTGTATAGGAGGTAGCCAGGGTATCGGAGCCGGCAAAGGCGCTATCGCTTATCAGAATAGCCTGGTCGGCACCGGTGCTGATTGCCTCCCTGAGCATTTCCTCAGCCTGGGGAGGGCCCATTGTAATGGCAGTAACCTTCCCACCGTAGCGTTCCCTCAGGCGGACTCCCTCCTCCAGGGCGTAGGTATCAAAGGGGTTGACGGTGTTCTTAATTCCCTGCCGGATGAGGGTGTTCGTCTCGGGGTCAATCCTGACTTCGGTGGTGCCGGGGACCTGCTTGAGGCAGACAACTATATTCATGCTCACATTCTTTCTCTTGCCGGGTTAGGTGTTTGTTCTCAGACGGGAAATTCTCTCCGCAGGTTCAAGGGTTCACTCCCGCCTTGCCTTTCTCTTTCTCAGCGCAGCCGCGATAGTCCCTCTCAGTACCTCATTGGAGCCTTCGTATATCTGGGTAATCTTGGCGTCTCGCATCATCTTCTCTACCGGATAGTCACGCATATAGCCGGCGCCGCCGAAAATCTGCACGGCGTCAGTGGTAACCTTCATGGCGGTATCCGAGGCGAAGACCTTAGCCATTGCTGCCTCTTCGGTAAAGTTCCTGGCGCCGCTGTCTATTGTCCGGGCGGTAGCGTAAACCAGGGCACGGGCAGCCTCCACGCGGGTAGCCATTTCCGCCAGCATGTTCTGGACTGCGTGGAGGGCAATGATGGGGTGTCCGAACTGGATGCGGGACTGGGCATAGTCTGCGGCTGCTTCCAGGGCGCCCTGAGCTATGCCGACAGCCTGAGCGCCTATTCCGGGGCGTGACCTGTCCAGGACTCTCATTGTCATGATGAACCCCGTTCCCTCCCTGCCGATCAGGTTTTCTTCAGGCACGAGGCAGTTTCTGAAGATGAGCTCCCTGGTGGAGGAGGTGCGGATACCCATCTTCCTTTCCTTTTTGCCGAAGGAGAAACCGGGAGTGTCCTTTTCCAGCAGGAAGGCACTGGCACCACGGGGACCCCTGGACTTGTCGGTCAGGGCAATAACGGTATATATCTCAGCCTCGCCGCCGTTGGTGATAAACTGTTTGGTGCCGTTCAGCAGGTAGCCCCCGGTTGTTTTTTCAGCGGTGGTCTTTATGGCGCTGGCGTCACTGCCGGCTGTCGGCTCGGTTAGAGCAAAGGCAGCCAGTCTCCTGCCGGCGGCAATATCGGGCAGGAATCTCTGCTTCTGGTCCTCAGTCCCGTATTCCAGCAGTGTCGTAGCCCCGAGGGCGGTAGCCGCATAGCTAACAGCCACACCGCTACAGGCACGGCTCAGCTCCTCAACAACCAGGCACAGGTCAAGGCATCCACCGCCCAGTCCGTCGTATTCTTCAGGGACAAAAATACGGAACAGATCGCTATCGGCGAGGTCCTTCATTATTGCCCAGGGGAACTCCTCCTTTTCGTCAAGCTCAGCCCTTACCGGCAGTATCCTTTCCTCGGCAATCCTTCTTGCCAGACCCTTGAGTGTTTTCTGTTGCTCATCCAGGGAATACTCCAAGATAGCCCTCCATTGGTCAATGATTTATCAACGAGCGGTTGAAATATATATAGCCACTGCAAAATCAAATTATTAAAAAGGTCTTTCTCATATTTACTCTAAAGGGGTTTACCGCAGTAATCAGTTTCAAATGGGAGTTTGACTATTATAGGCTGAGCTATATACTTACTGTCAAGCTGACCAACGTGGCAAGATGAAATAGGGCATGTTTTAGGGTATAATTGGTGAAGGATTAGTCAGCATACACAGGAGGTGAACTGAATCATGGCAAAGGCTTTTATCTTGATTGAAACCGTAGTAGGCAGGACCAAGGAGGTTGTCACTGGCCTCGGTAATTTAGAGGGGCTGAAATCGGTTGATACAGTAACCGGTCCCTATGATGTTATTGCTATCATAGAGGCTGATACCCTGAATGAAATTGGCGATATAGTTACCCAGAAAATCCATCCCATTGCCGGCATATCCAGAACGGTAACCTGCCTGGCAGTATAGTCCACCACAGCTCAGCCGCCCTTTCAGTTTTAAACAGGCTGTATCGGAGGAGTTACTAAGCATGGATTTTAAATTTACCGAGGAGCAGGAAGCATTCAGGGAGGAAGTGAGAAACTTTCTGGAAGAGGAGTTGAAGAAGGGTACATTTGAGCCCACCTGTGACGGCTGGATACAGGGTTACTCACCGGAGTTTACCAAAAAGGTAGCTGAGAAGGGCTGGATTGGCCTGACCTGGCCCAGAGAGTATGGAGGTGGGGAGCGCAGCAATATAGAACGGCTCGTTCTTACTGAAGAGATGTTGCGCTACGGGGCACCGGCTGCCTGTCACTGGTTCGCTGACCGTCAGATAGGCCGTGCCATTATTGCTTACGGTACCGAGGAGCAGAAGAGCGAGCTATTACCCCAGATTCTGAAGGGTGAGGCCTACGTTGGTCTGGGGATGACTGAACCGGAGGCTGGCTCTGACCTGGCATCCCTCAAGACCAGGGCGGTTGCAGACGGCGATTATTATGTTATTGACGGGGAGAAGATGTGGACCAGTTGTGCCAGGTTTATGACTCATGTTTACCTGGTAGCCAGGACAGACCCGGATGCCCCAAAACACAGGGGTATCAGCGAGTTCGTTGTTGATGCCAGCCTGCCGGGGGTTACTATCCGGCCGACGATAGACATTACCGGCAGTGAGGCCTGGGGTGAGGTTTTCTATGACAATGTGCGGGTTCACAAGAAGTACCTGATAGGGGAGAAGAACCGCGGCTTCTACCAGATATTGCACCAGCTTGACTATGAGAGGGCCGGGCTGGAGCGGCTGATGGGGAACTACCCCCTCTTTGATGGCATTATCCGTTTCACCAAGGAGACCGAGCAAAACGGTAAGCCCCTCTGTGAGGACACGTTGATTCGGCACAAGCTGGCGCAGCTGCAAATAGAGTTTGAAATCGGGCGTCTGCTTACCTATCGGGTGGTCCTGGTTATGGACGAGGGTCGTGCCCCCAATGTGGAAGCGGCTATGGCTAAGGCTTACTGCACCAGCTTCGAGCAGCGCCTGGCCAGTGTGGCAACGGAGATTCTGGGGCTGTACGGGCAACTGTTAGCCGAATCGAAGTGGGCGCCTATCCTGGGCATGGCACCTCACTCTTATTTAGGCTCAAAGGGTTATAGCCTGCAGGCAGGAACTACCGAGGTGCTGAAGAATATAGTGGCTACCCGGGGGCTTGGTTTACCCAGCGAATAGAAGGGGAAGACAGGAT
This sequence comes from uncultured Dehalococcoidales bacterium, assembly GCA_964510485.1. Classification (GTDB taxonomy): domain Bacteria; phylum Chloroflexota; class Dehalococcoidia; order Dehalococcoidales; family Fen-1064; genus CAZEBT01. Next base: position 15,059 of record CAZEBT010000003.1, read on the forward strand.
TAGCATAGTCAGGGTACCGCAGCTGGCATGGTATCAAACCGGTGAGTTGGAGCTAGCTATTCCCGATAGCTGGCAGGTGGAGGTCGGTAACATGAGTGGCTACAATCGCCCGGCATTGAAGCCCGACCAGATTAGAGCCGCCTTAACCAGTATGACCGGTATACCACCTATCAGGGAGCTGGCGAAGGGGAAGAACGAGGTCGTCGTTATCTTTGATGACATGACCCGTGTTACCAGGGTAGCTGAGATAGTGCCGTTTGTCCTTGAGGAACTGGCGGAAGCCGGCATTGCCGATAAGAATATCCGGTTTATCTGTGCCCTGGGCTGTCACGGGGCGCTGGACAGGTTAGATTTCGTCAAGAAGCTGGGGGAGGAAACAGTGGCCAGGTTTCCGGTCTACAACCATAATGCCTTCGGCAATTGCACTCATATTGGTACCACCAGTGCTTATGGTACCGAGGTCTACATAAATGAGGAGGTGATGAGGTGCGACCTCAAGATTGCTATTGGTTCGGTGGTGCCTCACCCGATGAGCGGGTTTGGCGGCGGCGGGAAGATTATAATGCCCGGGGTAGCCTCATTTGAGACCATTGAGCGCAATCACCGTGAGTTCTACCGGACGGTTAGAGAGAACCGGGAAAAGCCGGTTGCCGGCATGGGCCTGTTTGACGATAACCCGATGCGGATTGATGTTGAAGAGGCGGCAGTTCTGGCTGGTCTGGACGTGCTGATAAACTGCATAGTCAATACATGGGGGGAGACGGTAGCCATTTATGCCGGTGCGCTGGTACCATCCTACGCGGCGGCTGTTCAGGACGCCGGGACTCACTATGAAACGCCGCGTCTGGGGGGCAGGGATGTCGTCATTGCCAATAGCTTTTCCAAGCCCAGTGAGGCTTTTATCGGGCTGAATATTGCCTATGGTGCGGTAAGGCGTGATGGTGGCGGGGATGTTGTCCTGATTGCTAACGCTCCTGAGGGCCAGGTTACCCACTATCTGCTGGGTACATTTGGGACTGCTGGCGGGGGTCCGCTGCGGCAGGTAATAGGAGTCCCCCCGCATCTTAACCGGTTGATTATCTACACAGAGTATCCTGATGTGGCCGGGAGGGGCTGGGTCCCCGAAGCGGACAACGTTCTGTTCCTGGATAAATGGGTTGACGTTCTCCGGGTGCTTCAGGAATCTCATGGGGCGGATACCAGAGTGGCGGTATACCCTAATGCCGACATTCAGTACTGTGCCTGATTTATGGATGGATATGAGAGATAATACCTTTGGTGAATTCCTGGGCAGCAGCGATACGCTGCGGGTATATAGGGATGACAGGTTGCTCTTTGCCTCTGGTGAGGGGCGTTTGCTGCCGCTGGTTGAGTACATTGATAGGTTTGCCCCGTATGAAAGGGGTGTCACCGTCTGCGACCGGGTAGTCGGTAATGCCGCCGCTTTACTCCTGAAAAAAATAGACTGCCGCCAGGTCTATAGCTCTCTGGGCAGCCAGCTTGCTGCCGGGACGCTGAGCAGGTATGGTATCAGATACCACTTCAATGAGACCGCACCGCATATCCAGAACCAGAGCGGTGATGACATGTGCCCTATGGAGAAGCTATCGCTGGGTAAAGAACCGGAAGAATTTTACCGGGTACTCAGGGAGTGTCTGCAAGAGGTCTCCTGACCCGGGGGGCCGAATAAGATGGCCAGGAAGCTGGCTGGTATCAGGGAAAAAGAACAGGGGGTAGTGTAAATGGACTTTTCTCTTTCTGAAGAGCAGGAAATGCTGAAGAAGATGGCTCGTGATTTCCTGACCGACAAGTGCCCCAAAGAGCTGGTTAGAGAGATGGAGTCGGATGAGAAGGGGTACTCGCCGGAGCTTTGGCAGGAGGTAGCCGGGTTAGGCTGGACGGGGCTGGTATTCCCGGAGAAGTATGGCGGTAGCAATATGGACCTTCTTGACCTGGCGGTACTGCTGGAGGAGATGGGCAGGGCATGTCTACCCGGTCCCTTTTTCTCGACTGTTGTTCTGGGTGGTCTGACCATCCTTGATGCCGGAAGTGAAGAGCAGAAACAGGAATACCTTCCGGGGATAGCCAGTGGTGAAGTGCTATTTACCCTTGCCTTAACGGAAGCCAGTGCCCGGTATGATGCCGGCTCAATTGCAGTTGCGGCAACTGCCGATAATGGTGCCTATATTATTAATGGCACCAAGCTCTTTGTGCCCGATGCTCACATTGCCGACTATCTGCTGTGCGTGGCTAGAACCGGTGAACAGGGAGCGGCGGAAGACGGGATTACTATCTTTATTGTGGATGCCAGGAGTGAGGGCATAGGCAACTCGGTCTTGAAGACCATAGCCGGCGACAAGCAGTGCGAGGTGGTATTTGACCGGGTAAGAGTGCCTGCCGGGAATATTCTGGGTCAGCCGGGGCGGGGGTGGGGTATCGTCCAGAGGGCGATAGAGAGGGCGGCAGTGGCGAAGTGCTGTGATATGACCGGTATCGTCCAGCGCGTGCTGGAGATGACCCTGGACTATGCCAAGGAGAGGCGGCAGTTTGACCGCCCGATTGGTAGCTTCCAGGTTATTCAGCACTACTGTGCCGATATGGCAACCGATGTTGACGGCACAAGGTTCAGTGCCTACCAGGCGGCATGGATGCTGAGAGAGGGGCTTACCGGTGCCAGAGAGGTAGCTATTGCCAAAGCGTGGGCAGGTGAAGCCTATGAACGGGTTATTACCCTGGCACACCAGATTCACGGCGCCATTGGTTGTAGTATAGACCACGACCTGAACTTCTATACGAAACGGGGCAAGGCTGCTCAGCTCAGCTTTGGTGACGGCGATTTCTATCGGGAACTGGTTGCTCAGAGGATGGGGCTGTGAGTCCTAGTCCGTGGCTTCCAGCTTTGCCAGCACCTCGTTGATGGTCTGCTCCGGCGTAGAAGCGCCCGCCGTGACGCCTATGTGGGAGTGTGCCTCCAGCCATGATGGCTGAATCTCTTCGGCGGTTTCAATAAGGTAGGTTCTGGTTGCCGTCGAACACAGCTCAGCAAGGCGGTTGGTGTTGGCGCTGGTGTGGTCGCCGATAACCAGCATCAGCTCTACCTTTTTTGCCAGTTCAAGTGTTGCCGTCTGCCGTTTCCTGATGTCGTGGCATATCGTATCAATAATGCGTAGCTCGGAGTCCCTGGCAAAGGCAGAGCCAATCAGCTTCCTGGCAAATTCAGTGAAGTTGGCTGGTATTTGAGTTGTCTGGGCAAGGACACCCAGACGGCGGGGTAGCGGGTCAAGCCTGACCACAGACTTCTCGTCCAGGGTAGCCATTCCCTTACCGCCGGCCCAGCCAAGAATGCCCTTCACCTCAGGGTGGTTGGCATCACCATATACGACCACGAAGAAGCCGGACTTCGCCAGCCTGGCAGCCACAAGCTGAGCCCGGCGGACAAACGGGCAGTATGTAGTGTTGATAATTTGAATGTGCCGCGCGCGGAGCTCTTCTTCAAGCTGGGGGCTGATGCCGTGGGCACCGGTAGCCACAGTGTCACCCTTGATGTCATCAATGTCCCTGGCTACACTGATGCCGATGCTGGCCAGCCTCTGTACCACCTGTTTGTTGTGAACAACCGGGCCCAGTGTCTCCACACTACCCCGCTCCCGGGCAACCTTCTCCAGAATGTCAATGGCTCGCTTCACCCCGAAACAAAACCCCATTCCAGCCGCCTTTTCAATCCTTGGTTTCATCTAATTGCCCTGCCTGCCGTAGATACCCCGGTATTCCGGGGGGAGGAGTTCAGCTATGTGCTCCATTATATGGTTGGTGAGTTCTGTCCTGTTTAATTTGCTGGCTGCCGGTGGCAGCTGGAAGGAGCGGCCAATATTTACCGTAACCCGGGGGCGACCCAGCAGTGACGGTTTACGCTCGAGCTTTTCGGTACCGGTGATACCCACCGGAAGGATAGGGACACCGCTGCGCATGGCTAGTAGTGCCGGGCCGGGGAAAGCCTGTTGTAGCTGGCCACGGCGACTCCTGGTGCCTTCCGGGAATACAATCAGGACCAAGCCCTGTGCCAGTATTTGCTCTGCCTGGCGAAATGCCGTCATGTCCGGCCGTCCCCGGTGCACCGGAAATGCGCCGAGGCCACGCATGAAGCTGCCTGTGAGCCTGAATCTGAATAACTGCCTCTTGGCCATGAATCTCACTGGCCGATGGAAAACGTTATTGAGCAGGGGAGGGTCAGCCAGTCCCAGATGGTTGGATACCACCAGCAGAGGTCCTCGGTCAGGAATATTCTCTCTGCCTCTAACCTGGCGACGGGTGAAGAGGAACAGCAGCACCCGCACTATTACTCGGCAAACATGATAAAACCAGGGCACTATTCTATCTACCTTTGCTGGAAAAGGAAATCAGTAAGTGTCAATTATACCCCATGGCTTATATTAAGACAACCATTTTAATATGAGAATTTCCGGCGGGTTACACCACTGATGCCATCCTGTGTTGTTGAGGGGAGGGGTAAAGCAATTTTACGGGGAAATCTAACGAGTTTGACAAATAGTCTTGATTAGGGTTAACTTTTAGTTCATAATACTCAGAAGAGATATGAGAAAGCTGACCATTGGTAAGATAAGGGGATTGCAGCAGATTGCCAATCCGGATGGCATCTTCACTATATGCGCTATGGACCACCGGGGGTCTTTTCTCCGGATGATTGATGCCGGGAGTCCGGAGAAGGTGAGCTATGAAGAAGTAGTTGAGCGCAAGGTGGAGCTGTGCTCCTGCCTGGCTGAACATGCCAGCGCTGTGCTGCTTGACCCCATATACGGTGCCGCTCAGTGTATCAGCCACGGTGTCTTGCCCAGTGGTACCGGGCTTCTGGTCAGTATTGAGGCTACCGGTTACGGTGGAGGGAAAGACCGGCGCCTGACCAGATTACTGGATGGGTGGGGTGTTGATAAGATTAAGCGGATGGGTGCCTCGGCGGTAAAGATTCTGGTCTACTACCGGCCGGACCTGGGTGAGCTGGCTCGCCAGCAACTGAGTACAGTTGATGCTGTAGCCCGTGAGTGTATAGAAAATGACATTCCCTTCCTGGTGGAGCCAATCAGCTATCCCGCAGGTAGTGAGACCGGCAGTCCAGAGGAGTTCGCTGCCCGGAAGGGGGAGCTGGTGGTTAGGACTGCCGGGGACATGACTGCATTGCCGATAGATGTGCTCAAGGCTGAGTTTCCGGCTGTCCCGCCTTATAAACAGGATAGCTCTGAAATTATGGAGCTCTGTCGTCAACTTGATGAGTCGTCACGGGTTCCGTGGGTTATCCTCAGTGCCGGCGTGGACTTCGAGGCTTTCTCCTGGCAGGTGGAAATTGCCTGTCAGGCCGGTGCCTCAGGTTTCCTCGGTGGCCGTGCTATCTGGCAGGAAGCAATGGATATCAAGGATGCACAGGACAGGGTTAAATACCTGTCAACCGTGGGGGCGGATAGGCTGGAGAGGCTGGCTGAAATAGCGGGCAGGTATGCTGTGCCCTGGTACAAGAAGTACGGCGTAACTGATAAGGAGCTGACTGGTATAACAGAGGGGTGGTACCGGGAGTACTGACAGAGGAAGGGAAATATGATAACTACCATAACCCTTAATCCCAGCCTGGACAGGACTATTACCGTTGACGGGCTGAAGCTGGGTGAGAGTAACCGCTGGTCCAGTCTGCGCTATTATGCCGGGGGTAAGGGGATTGATGTCTCGCGCGCTATTCATGAGATGGGTGGGCAGACAGTAGCCTACGGATTCAGCGGCGGTCACGAGGGCAGGATGCTGGAGATACTGCTTGACGAAGAGGGGGTGCTCTTCAGTTTTACCCCTGTTGAGCAGTCAACGCGCACCAATTTTATTATCGGTGATACTAAATCACGCCAGCAGACAATAATCAACGCAGCCGGTCCCCGTATCTCCAAGAAAGAGCTGGACAGGTTCCTGGAGAAATTGAGGGGGACTTCTCCTCCTCCAGACTCAATAGTAATCAGTGGCAGTGTGCCACCCGGTGTCCCGGAGAATATTTACTATTCCATAATTGAGGAGATTAAGAGCCGCAAGGTAATGGCTATCCTGGACACTGCGGGGCCCTGGCTGGCGCAGGGGATAAAGGCCAAGCCGTATCTTATTAAGCCCAATGTCCACGAGGTTGAGGAGCTGCTCAACCTCGAACTATCCACCGAAGAGGCAATTATCAGAGCAGCCCTTGACTTTGTTAAGGCGGGAGTTGAGGTAGTCGTTATCTCTAGAGGGAAGGACGGGATTGTAGCCGCTACCAGGAAGAGTATAGTCAGGGCGGTCCCGCCCCCGGTGAAGGTGCGAAGCGCTATCGGGGCTGGTGATTGCACTATGGCGGGACTGGCACTGAAGCTGACCGCTGGAGAGCCGCTGATAGAAGCCTGCCGGCTGGGGGCAGCCATGGGTACTGCTGCCGTGCTAACACCCGGCACCGAGTTGTGTCACCGGAGTGATGTAGAAGAGCTGCTGCCACAGGTCAGGGTCCATGAGGTATCGGCCAGACTGTGGTCTAAGGCGTCCTTTCCGGCTGAGTAACTGAGGTATCACCGGATTATCAGCCGGCTAGAGGATTAGGTTCAGAGCCCCTCCCACCAGCAGGGCAGTGGCGAGCATTATTCCCACCGATTTGAGCATTGTTATTATCCCCAGCTCTCTGAGAAGGACAACGAATGTAGCAATGCAGGGGAAGAACATGGCCAGGACAACACTGCCAACAACCAGCTGGTTGGGACTCAGTGCCAGAGGGGCGAGCATACCCAGGGCTACATCCTTGCGCAGGAATCCGATAACCAGGGCGGTTACTGCCTCCTTGGGTAATCCCAGAAGGCCGGTTACCACCGGGGCAGTGAAATTGGCAATAGCATCAAATACTCCCAGGACATAGAGGATATTTATCACCAGCACAGAGCCCAGGATAATGGGGATAGCCTCTCGTAAGAAGCCACTTACCCTCATCCACAGCTTTTGTAGCACGGTCTGCCAGGGTGGCAGGCGGTAGGGTGGTATCTCTATCAGCAGTTCGGGGCTGAAACCTCTGGCGAAACGATTGATTATGATTCCCAGAATAACCCAGACTATGAACAGTGTCCCGTAGACAATAGCTACATACTGCACTCCGTGCTGTCCTACCAGTCCGAAAATCATGGCTTGCAGGGCAGCGCAGGGTATGGCGATGGATATCAGTGTTGCGGCGATAAACCTTTCCCGCTTGCTCTCCAGGATACGGGTGGCCAGTATAGCGGGTACATTGCAGCCCAGCCCCAGCATGCTGGGGATGATGGCATAACCGTGCAGGCCAAGGCGGTGCATAATAGTATCCATCAAGACTGCCAGCCGTGGCAGATAACCGGTGTCCTCAAGCAGACCCAGCACCAGGTAGAAGGAGACGATGTAGGGTAGAACCATGCCGAAGGGGACAAAGAGCCCGGTGGTCAGCAAGCCAAATGATTCAACGAAGTTCACCTCGCCGGCAACCAGCTTGCCAATAAGGATGTCATGGAAGAAGCCGGTGCTGCCCAGGAGGTCGCTTAACCTCAGTATCACCGGTGCCCACAGATTGTCAAATAGAGGCTCAAGCACATAGCCAATCAGGCTCTCACCGATGAAACGGACTATCAGGAAGGCGCTGGCAAGAACAGCCAGGGCAATGATGCCACCGGTGAGTGGTCTTACACTGGCATCCCCCAGTCGCTCCCGCCAGGTATGATGGCGGTGAGTAATTTGCTGGACCTGTTCCACAATGCTACCGATAGCAATCCAGCGCTCATCGCGGCTAAGGGCAGGAGTGTTCGGTGAGATAGCCTGAGGAATGCTCTCCACCAGCTCTTTTACCCCCTGACCCGTTACCGCTACAGTGGGAATAACCGGCACCCCTAATAGTTCCCTGAGTTTGTCCAGTTCAATATGTATGCCTCGGTGCTCGGTATCGTCCCATATATTGAGTGCTACTATTACCGGGATGTCCCGTTCCAGTAATTGCAGGGTCAGGTAGAGGTTTCTTTCCAGGTTGGTAGCATCAACCACATTTATGACTACATCCCCGGTATTGAGCATCTGGGCGGCTATCTCCTCAGCCTTGCTGGTTGGCTCCAGTGTATATGTACCGGGCACATCAATTACCTCGGCTGTTTCTTCACCCAGCTTCATAAATCCCTTGCTGTAGCCTACTGTGGTGCCCGGGTAGTTGGATGCAATGACGTGGATGCCGGTGAGGCGGGAAAAAACGACGCTCTTGCCCACATTGGGATTGCCCATCAATAGTATCTTCATTTACTCCTAGCCTGGTTCCACAATTACCCTGTTGGCCATACTGAAGCCGATAGCTACCTGGGCGTTCCCTATCTGGATTGTTACCGGTCCTCGCATAAGCATGGCACCAACCTTGGTTATCCTGAGACCGGGCCTGACTCCCAGGGCACTGAGGCGGTTAATCATTCTATGTCCGCCCAGGATTTCAACCACTGTGCCGCTCTGTCCCGTTGGCAATTGTGCCAGGGTTACCGGTTTGCCTTCCGCTCCGGGTCCCTGCCTGAATCTGCGCCCGAATCCATGTCGGAATCTGCCCATAAACCTGTCCATCAGCAGCACCCCTGTCTTTTCTGCATTCTCATTAAAAATTACCCCTTCTCCAGCCGGCACTTGGAACAGTAGCCGGTCATTCTAAGCTCACTACCGGTAATATCAAAGTCTCTGGCTTGAGCAACATTTCTCTTGACCAGACGAGCTAATGGGTACTCAAATTCGATAACACGACCACAGCCGAGGCAGATCAGGTGGTGATGCTGGCTGGGGGGTTTTATCTCGTAGTGGTGGTGTGTCTCGTCGAGGTGAATTTCCTCTACCAAGTCCAGCTTCTTGAATGCCTGGAGAGTACGGTAGACAGTTGACAGGTTAAGACGGGGCTGTTTCCTCCGGGCCCGGTGATGGATTTCCTCAGCGTCCAGGTGACCCCGTCCCTGGCGGATGACTTTCAGTATTAAGGCTCGTTGATTGGTAGCCCTCAGTCCGGCTGTATTCAGAACCTTACGGATATTTGTGTTGAGCATAATAGTTATCGCAAATGCAAATCATTTGCAACTATTATATCATACTTATTGGTGCCTGTCAATACCCGAACGGAACGGGTTTTGATAGAGGTAGATGGATGATTACTATAGTATGCGCTGGAGCCTGGGGTTGGGGGTAATTCCGGGGATTCGTCCCCTCTTGGCAACCGGCTTGCCCTCTACGTCGTGCAGGTCGGCGGTAAAGTCAATGGGCTTAGCCCCGGTGATGTAACTACCGACACCAAAGCCGTTAACCGGTGCCCCGCTCTCAATGAACGAGGTGATTCGCTCCGGGTTTATGCCACCGCTGACAAAAATGTTTACATGCTTGAAGCCAGCCAGGTCAAGTCTGGCCCTGACCTCTTTGACGAGGTCAGGTGTAACCCCGCCCCTTTCGGAGGGGGTATCAAGGCGGACCGAGTTGAGCTTATCGCCCATCGCCTGGGCTACCAGCAGGCTTTCCTCGGTCTCGTCCTTAAAGGTGTCAACCAGGGCGATGCGGGGTATCTCGGCTGGCATATGTCTATCAAAGGCGGTGGTCGCCTTAACCGTATCTCCCGTGGTTATTACCAGCGCATGAGGTATAGTCCCCGATGGTTCGATGCCAGCCAGTCTGGCACCAATAATGCTGGAGCAACCGGCACAACCACCGGTAATAGCTGCATAGTCCATTATTCCAGCTACTGAGGGATGGACATGGCGGGCACCAAAGCTGATTATGGGTATCCCCCGGGCGGCTTGGACACACTCCCTGGCGGCTGTCGCCCAGCCGCTACAGTGGGACAGGATGCCACAGATAGCGGTCTCATAGAGGCCGTAGCTCTGGTAAGGGGCAGTAATGCGCAGTACTACCTCCTTCCCCTCCATTGGCTGTCCTTCAGCCAGGGCCCATACCTCGCGGCTGTCTTCAGGGAGTACCCGGTTCAGCAGGGACCTGACCTCTTCAATGCCGCAGAGTATTCCTGCCCGGCTGGTGAATACCTCCATAGTGGCTACCGGATTGACAGATTCACGGCGCAGTATCTCTACAGTGCGGGCGAAGTAGACATCGGCGGTATCCCCGGAGAGCACAGCATCAGCGGGTTCAAACCTGGCGGGCTCGGCCGGTTTGACCCCGGTGCCGGTCAGCCTGGCTCCCAGCACCTTCTCCATGTGCTCCAGGGCATAGCCGTGCGCCGGCTCATCAAAGGAGGCAACGCAGTCAACGGGGACTTCCACCTCGTAGTCGCGGTTCCTGCCGTCGGCGACAGTGTGCAGGACACAGATATCGGTACATACACCGCAGACAATCAGCCTGTCCGGTTTCATTTCAGCTAGTTTCTCTTCGAGTGGCGTATCAAAGAAGGCGCTGTAACGCCTTTTGGGTATTACCTCGCCCTGATACCGGCTCAGTTCCGGGATGACCTCTGCCTCTGGAGTGCCCTTGATGCAGTGAGGGGGGAACATCTTGAATTCGGGGTCATCGGGAGCGTGATTGTCACACAGGAAAAATACCCTGGAGCCGCGGGCAAGCTCCTGGTCGAGGAGAGCCTGAATGTGGGGAATTATTCGGCGTGCCTTGTCCCCGCAGTACAGGGGGTGGCCTTCCTCAAGAAAACCACGGAGCATATCTATAACCAGGACTGCGTTAGCCATAATTTATTCCTCTTTGGGTTACAATAATAGAGGCGAAGCCTCTCTTTGACTCTCCTTTTATTATCTCTCTTCTTCAGAGGAGAGGGGAAAATAGTAATTGAAAGGGGTTCACCCTTTCAAACTTCCCCGCATGACTATAATGATAGGACTATTCCTTGCTCGTAGTCCTCCCGCTGTTTTGCGTATTCCCTGAGAAGGGACGTTGCCTGAGCAGTATTACCGTTATTCAGGCAGTCAAGGGTGTCTTTGAGGAGCCCGATTCTGCTATCAAAGTAGGGTCTTGCCTGCCATTGACAGCACTTGCCACTATCCGCCCACCACAGCAGCTCGGCTTCTATTTCGAGCATCCTCTCTATTTCGTCCTGACACTGCTTGAGCTCACCGGGGGTGTCCAGTCTATTTATCAGGTTATCAATAGCCTGTCGGGTGATTATCAACATCTCAAGTCTCCAGTGGCGATAGTCTCAGTGGCGGAAGTGCCGGGTGCCGGTAAAGACCATAGCTATGTTGTGCTTATCAGCCGCCTTAACCGAGTCCTCGTCTCTTATTGAGCCGCCGGGCTGGACAATGGCGGTTACTCCGGCAGCAGCGGCTGCTTCTACAACATCGGGAAATGGGAACATGGCATCTGAAGCCAGGACACTCCCTTTGACCTTGTCGGCGGCCTTCTCTATGGCTATCCGGGCACTGATGATACGGCTCGGCTGTCCGGCACCCATCCCCAGGAGTGTCTTATCCTTGACCAGCAGGATGGCGTTTGACTTGACATGTTTAACCGCACGCCAGGCAAAGAGAAGGTCCTTTATCTCTGCCTCAGTTGGTTGACGCTTGGTTACCGGCTTCAGGGTAACGTCGTTCTCTTTGAGGGTATCGGAGTCCTGTACCAGGAAACCACCCTTTACCCGGCGGAAATCGAGGTAGCCGGGCTCAGCCTTGCCGTAGCCCGGGGGTAGCTCGGCAACAAGGATGCGAAGGTCCCTCTTGCGTTTCAATATCTTCAGTGCCTCTGGCTCGTATTCAGGGGCGATGGCTATCTCGTAGAAAACGGGCTTCATAGCCTCAGCCATCGCCGGGGTAACCAGTCGGTTTGAGGCTACAATGCCACCAAAGGCAGCCACCTCGTCGCCGCTGAAAGCCCGCCGATATGCCTCGGCGATATCTTCATGGCTGGCCAGGCCGCAGGGATTGGTGTGCTTGATAACGGCCACTGTGGGGGCGGCGAAATCGGTTACCGCTCCCCAGGCGGCATCAGCATCAAGGATATTGTTGAAGGATAGCTCCTTACCGCCCAGCTGCTCAGCCCAGGTGATGCCGGTGGGCTTCTTTTCGCCGACCGATTGCTCGGCGTAGAAGGCAGCCTTCTGGTGAGGGTTCTCACCGTAGCGCAGACCGTAGCGCTTCTTGAGAGCTACGGTCATATCCTCGGGGAGGCCCTCCATGTCCTGCCTCAGGTACTGCGATATGGCTGTATCATAGCTGGCGACATGTTGAAATGCCTTCTGTGCCAGCCGCTTGCGCTCATCCTGAGGTAGCTCTCCCTTTTTTAATTTCTCCAGCACTGGCTGGTAGTCGGCAGGGTCAACAACGACAATTACGCCGGGGAAGTTCTTGGCTGACGCCCGAATCATGCTGGGGCCGCCGATGTCAATATTCTCCAGGGCATCATCAAGGGTAACGTTTCCCCGGGACACGGTCTGGACAAAGGGGTAGAGGTTGACCGCTACTAGGTCGACCGTCTCAATTTTGTGTTCGCCTAGCTGTTTCATGTGGTCGGGCAGGTCGCGCCTGGCCAGAATGCCGCCGTAGATAATGGGGTGCAGGGTCTTAACCCGGCCGTCAAGGATTTCAGGGAACCCGGTAATATCAGAGACGCTTTTTACCGGCACCCCGGCCTCCTCAAGTGCCTTCTTGGTGCCTCCGGTGCTGAATATCTCAAATCCTGCCTGACTGAGTCCTTTGGCAAAATCGGTTACACCGGTCTTGTCGGAAACGCTGATAATTGCTCGCATAGGTTTTCCTCCTGTATCTTTATCCTCTGCCTCATTCCCTGTAAGCACCCAGAAAAATCCTTGATTTTCCTGGGGACCCGCTGTATCCCCCTCTCCTTCAAAGGAGAGGGGGAAGAGGTTATGGAAGAGGGGCTTTGCCCCTCTTGAACTCCTCATTACCTGATAACCACCCTATTCTTTCCCGTCTGCTTGACTATCTCGCCAACAAGCCTGGCATCGGGCAGGGCTTTAGTCAGTTGCTCGACATCTTCGGGTGAGCAGATGACTACCATGCCGATTCCCATATTGAATACGCGGTACATCTCCTGAGGGTCAATATTGCCCCGCTGCTGAATGAGTTGAAAGATAGGGGGTATTGTCCACGTGTTGCGGCTAAATTGTGCTGCCATTCCATCTGGCAGGACCCGGGGCACGTTACCAATCAGGCCGCCGCCGGTAATATGTGCCATGCCCTTGATAGACGGCAGCAGTGGCTTCAACTGGTTGTAGTAGCCGCGGTGAGGCTCAAGTAGCTCCTCACCCAGGGTTCTGCCCAGCTCAGGGTAGTAGGTATCTAACGCTGATTTAGACTCCCCGAAAATCCTGCGCACCAGGGAATAGCCGTTGGTGTGCAGTCCGCTGGATGGCAGGCCGATGGCAGCATCACCAACCGCGATTGCCTTTCCATCAATAATTTTGTCCTTCTCCACCACGCCGATGATAAAGCCAACCAGGTCGTAGTCCTCCCCGGTATACATGCCGGGCATCTCGCCCATTTCACCGCCAATAAGAGCGCAGCCCACCTCGCGGCAAGCCTGTGCCAGCCCCTTAACAATAGCCCCCACCTTTTCCGGCACGAGTTTGCCGATGCCGATGTAGTCCAAAAAGAAGAGTGGCTCAGCACCGCAGGTAAGGATGTCATTAATGCAGTGGTTGACAATATCAATACCGACCGTATCGTGCTTGTCCAGAGCGTTGGCAATCTTCAGCTTGGTACCTACTCCATCAACACTGGATACCAGGACCGGCTGGTTGTACCCCTTGAACTCAAAGAGCCCGCCGAAGGGTCCCACCCCGCTCAGTACCTCGGGGCGAAGCGTGGAGCGGGCATGCCCGGCAATCAGCCCTACTGCTCTGTCATTAGCATCAATATTGACACCGGCTTTAGCATATGTCTCTTTAATTACCCTTACCTCCCCAACGTGAATTTCACTTATTTACCACGTAACCTCATTATCCTCTGGCGCCACCAGTATACCCGGCTATCAATCGTCTTCATTTCGCCGCGGCAACTACTATAGTGCTTGCAGGGGAAAACCCCCCTTGGTACACCACCACGTGCTCTAACCGCTTCCTCCCATGCCTCCTGGCCTTCAAGTGCCAGTGATACATCCTCCCTGTCCGTAATTGCCAGCCCGCATCTATCACAAACCAGTATCTTCATTGTCGCCGTTGATACCTTGCGGCCGGGTTAAGCCACCCGGTATTTGTTAACGAACCGCCTCATTCTTAATAGCGCCTCCTCGATATCAGTCAGCGAGGTGGCATAGCAGCAGCGGACATATCCCTCGCCACATTCACCAAAGGCAGAGCCGGGGACAACCGCTACCTTCTCCTCGGTAAGCAGTTTCTCGGCGAAATCCTCTGAGGTCATGCCGGTGCACCTTATTGACGGGAAGGCATAGAATGCCCCCTTTGGCTCAAAACAGGATAAGCCGATATTACGTAGTCCCTTTACCATTACCAGCCGCCGCCGGTTGTAGTCCTCAACCATCTCAGCGGCGCTGTCCTCACCCGATTTCAGTGCTTCAATAGCAGCTACCTGTCCCATTGTTGGGGCGCACATCATGGTGTACTGGTGAATCTTGGTCATGGCGGCAATAATCTCTCTGGGAGCAGCCGCATAACCAATGCGCCAGCCGGTCATGGCATAGGCCTTGGAGAAGCCGCCCAGCAGTACCGTGCTCTCCTTCATCCCGGGCAGCGCAGCAACGCAGGTATGTTCCACGCCATAGACCAGCCTGGCGTAGATCTCATCGGAGACTACCAGCAGGTGGTTACGCCGGGCTAACTCGGCTATCTCAGCGAGTTTGTCTCTGCTCATCACTGCCCCGGTCGGGTTGGCAGGGTAACCGATAAGTATTGCCCTGGTCCGGCTGGTAATGCGTGACTCAATATCGGCTGCGCTAACCTCAAAGTGGTCTTCCTCACTGGTGGGTATCATAACCGGCTTCCCCTCAGCCAGGATAACGGAGGGGGGATAAGACACGTAGCAGGGGTCTGTCATAATAACCTCGTTACCAGTGTTGAGGATGGCTCTCATGGTGAGGTCCAGTGCCTCGCTGACGCCCACCGTAATCAGGAGTTCACGGTCAGGGTCATAGTCCAGGTCATGGTTGTTTTTCAGGTGTCGGGAGAGCTCCTGGCGCAGCTCGGGCATACCCAGATTTGAGGTGTACATCGTCTGTCCCTTTTCCAGGGACTCGATAGCTGCCTCACATATATGCCAGGGGGTGGCGTAATCAGGCTCACCAACCCCCAGTGAGATTACCCCTTCAATGGAAGCCAGCATGTCGAAGAACTTGCGTATCCCCGAAGGGGATAGCTGGTTTGCCCTCTTTGATATACTGTATTTTCTGCGCTGAACCCTGGGTTTAGTTGACATAACAAACTCCTGACCAGGTCGTGTGTGGATGGGGTGCCTGTCCCTAGAGTATTACCGGCTGCCGTTTGACCTCTTCTTTGCCTTCTACAATCACACCGTCTTCCTTGTACCGCTTGAGTAAGAATTGAGTAACCGTCCCCTGCACCCCTTCAATATGGGAGAGCTTCTGGGATACGAAATCGGCTATCTCATGGTTGGTTTTGCCGACTACCAGAACAAACAGGTCGTAGGTTCCTGAGACGAGGTAGACACTGCGGGTCTGCGGGAAGCGGTAGATGCGCTCGGCTACGGAGTCGAAGCCAACGTCTTTCTGAGGGGTGAGCTTGACCTCAATTACGGCCGATACCTGCTCGTTCTCCACCTTGTCCCAGTTGACGATGGCTTTATATTTGAGGATAGTGCCGTCCTTCTCAGCCTGCTTGATGATTTTGGTTACCTCAGCCTGAGGTGTACCGGTCATGTCGGCGATTTGCCTGGCGGTGGCACGGGCATCATTCTCCAGTATTTTTAGAATATCCTTGGTCATTTGTTAACTCCTTGCGAGTTCGGTCAGGTATATTATCTGTTCTACCTCACCCC
>CAZEBT010000004.1:0-26651 GCA_964510485.1 uncultured Dehalococcoidales bacterium
GCGCCGCCGGGCTGTTACAGGTGGCCGTCTGGCTGGCCTCGGCACCACTCCTGTTGAATCTGGCTTCGTCCACTTTCGGCGGCTTTATCAGCACGATACAATTGCCCGCTAACTTCCTGGTACTGGGGATAGTCTATTTCATTCTGGGTTATTCATTGTTCGCCTCCCTCTCGGCAGGCATCGGCGCCATCAGCCCCAACGCTCGTGAAGGACAACAACTGTCCATGATTTACACGCTTCTCGCCTTTGTACCCCTCTGGTTCTCATCCTTGTTGTTTATATTCCCCAACAGCCCCATCTGGGTAGCGCTGACTATTTTCCCGGTAACGGCTCCTATAGCAGCGATGCTGAGGCTGGGCGTGAGTGATATTGCTGCCTGGGAACTGGCGGTCAGTATAGCGGTGCTGGTGCTCTCCATCATCCTGGTTATGTTTCTAGCAATCAAGGCTTTCAGAATTTACCTGCTCATGTATGGGAAAAGACCTAACTGGGGAGAAATTATCCAGAACCTCAGGAGTGGATAGTTGGCAATTATTTGCCAACAAAATGGAGCATCTTGTCTAAATTTTATATACTTTATTCCGTCTCACACTTGAGTCAATGTCGCTGATGCCAGGAGACTGTGGTTTTCGATACTGAAAAGCCCGAAGGAATCCCTTCGGGCTTTTCCTATTCTATAGCGATTCAGCGTACTCTCGCCAGATATCCCAGACTGGCACCTGCTTCCTGAGAGGGTCCCAGATACCGAGCGGCTTACCCTTGGTCTTCTCATGGGGAGGCAGTTTCTCCAGTTCCAGCGCTATCTTCTCCAGCCAGAACGGGGTGTCACCCAGATAATGTTCTATAATAAGACCCCTCCTGGTATAAAGAGGCATGATGTGCAATACTGCCATGGTACCGACACCAGCGAAGACCTGGTGGGCGCGCCAGCAGATATGCTCAAAGGCTTCGCTGCACCATGCCTTGGCCATGGCTACCTCCATGTCCTGTCCCGGTTGACCGAGTGCCCAGGCCGCATACTGGGTAGCATAGCGGCAGGCATCCTGGTGGATAACAAGCTGGACACAATGCTCTTGGACGTGCTGGTTGATGCCGATGGGCATATCAAACTGTATCCTGGTCTTGGCATAGTCAACAGTCATCTCCTGGATTCGCTGTCCAGCACCGACCATCTGAGCACACAATAATACTGCCCCTGTCCTGATAGACTTGAATAATGGTGCCCAGCCGCTGTTCAGCTCGCCGACGATATTCTTCCTGGGGACTTTTACCTTATTAAAAACTACCTCGCACTGCTTGTTCCTGTTGGCCAGGGTATCCAGCAGTTCACAGCTAATCCCGGGGCTTCTTGCATCTACCAGAAACAGGGTTATCCCTTCCTCAGGTGGCCCATCATCCCTGGTCCTGGTCACACATAGCAGGTAATCAGCGATATGGGCATCATGGACGAACAGCTTGATGCCATCGATGATATAGTCGTCGCCATCGGGGGTAGCCTTAACAGTAACGCCTTCGGGGTCCCAGTCCTTACCATCCCAGCTGGATTCGGGCTCGGTCAGGGCCATGGCCAAAATCAGCTCTCCGTTGACTATCTTGGGCAGGAGTTCCTGTTTTTGTTCATCGCTACCGGCCTCGAGGATGGTGTGTCCACAGAGCACCACGGTGGAAAGGTGAGGGCTGGGGAACAGCGCCCGCCCCATTTCTTCATGAACTACCATCAGGTCTATCGCGTCACCGCCGGTGCCACCATACTCTTCAGGGATACTAATTCCCAGCCAGCCCAGTTCTGCTATCTTACGCCACAGCTCCGGGGAGTAGCCCCTCTCGTCGGTTTCTATCTGTCTGACTACGGCCTCGGGGCATTCCTTTTCCAGGAAATCGCGGGCCATTGTCTTCAGCATTTCCTGGTCTTCACTAAGTGAAAAGTCCATACCCTTCTCCTTTTACATTCCTTCGTTTTCTCGCCTCACGCCGTCACCCCTTTTTAAGGACCTCGTTAATCTGGGTATTGAATTGTCTTGGTATCCTGGGCAGGCCGATGCCTCTATCGGCAATGACGACTCTGCGTATCTCCGGACTGCCGGCGGCATGGATGGCGTGCATGTATTCCCAGATACGTCCCGGTCTCCCATGGTATTTCGCATATTTCGTCTTCTGTTTGAGCTGCGTGTACATTCCGAAAACACGTCTCATCTGCTCGCCATCAAAGACCTGCCAGAGTCTATGCCAGAGTGTACCGGAGTTATAGTATTGCGGGCCCAGCTTCTCCCTCTGGCTCCTGTGCCAGGCGGTATACCAGCCAAAGAGGAATTCCAGGTGTTTATGGATGGCCATCCTGGCCAGCATCTCCCGTGCCTTCGGGTCTTGATGAAGCGGTTTACCGTTTCGCTTCTCCTGCCGGGCATATTCCATTATCTTCTCCATGCTGCGTCTGGCACCCAGACCACCACCAGCCGCCCTTTCAAACTCAAAGGTAGTCATGGCCAGGTAGAAGCCCCGGTTCAGCTCACCTAAGAGGTTCTCCTTGGGCACCCTAACATTGTCATAGAAAATCTCGTTTTGCTGTGAGCCGCCCATGGTCGGCAGCGGCCGGTAGCTTACTCCGGGAGCATCACCAGGGACCATGAATATACTCAATCCACGGTGTTTCGGGGTTACGTCGGCTGTTTTACACAGCGTGTAAAGCCAGTCCGGTTTTGTGCCACCGGATATGAACGTCTTCTGTCCGTTGAGCACATATTCATCACCATCGGGTACTGCCCGGAGCTGCACATTAGCCTCATCGGAACCAGCATCAGGCTCGGTAAAAGCCTCAAAGGCGATTATCTCCCCCCGGGCTATTGGTGGAATCCATTTCTCTTTCTGCTCGTCTGTGCCCGAGGTAAGGACTGTTGGCGCCACTAACGGAATAGCCATTATACCTCCCCAGCGCGCCCCCCAGTATGCCATTTCTGAAGATACAGCCGCCTGCTCCATAGCACTGAATCCCATACCGCCGTATTTCTTGGGCCAGCCGGCCGTCGGCCAGCCCTTCTCTACGCCCTTCTGGTGGAATTGTTTCCAGAACGCCTGTGTCTCTGCTTCCTGGAAACGACCCGAATACTCCGGGTCATAGTCCTCTGGCAGCTCATTTATGCAGAACTCGCGCATCTCTGCCATTAGCTTTTGTTGCTCCTCAGAAAATCCGAACTCCATTACAATTTCCTCCTTCTAATGAATACCCGATGCACCTCTCTAACAGAATAGGAAAATAGCAATCAATGGCGCCTCCTTTCCTCTTATACTGTGTTAGGTGGCATAATATAGTCTGCCTGTAGTGTGCTTACAAAACGTAACAGAGCAATCCTGTCATGATAACAATTGATTCATGTAGTGTGCTATCTCTTCTGATACAGCGGTGAAGAGGCTTTCATAAGGCGAGTCATGTTTGTCATTTCGGCAACTCGTTTTCCACTGTCCGCCTCATCCAGATATGTTTCAACCCAGTAGGACTCGGTCTTTGAGCTGGTGCTCACACACGCCAGTTTACCACCTGCCCGGTAGGGAACATTTACCCTAACCGGTCCATTTACATTGCGTAATTCAGTGGCACCAAAGAAGCCTACCACCTCCGCTGGCCGCTCCGGATTTATCATCATGGCACGGTGCATCGAGCTGAGGGGCACTATCGCTCCGCCCCAGGGTGAACCGCCTTTGTACCAGTCCAGGGTATCAGTAATTGTCTCTAGTGCCCGGTCTACCATTTCCCGGGTAATCAGGACATTCCGCGACTGCAGTTCATCTCCTGCCTTAAGCCCGGCAAGGATACGCAGCTCTCCCGGTTCAGCATTCTTGAGCTCAATCGCCTGTATGTAGGAGGGCTCCTCGGGCTGACCGACTGCAATCGTCCCCTTTCCGACTGTGTGGCCGTCCCGGGACTCAGCCCACGCCTCCACCTGTAAATCCTGCTTTCCCTCCGGTGGAATGCCCATAATTCCTCTCACCTGCTCACCATCTACCAGGGCATATGTATAGAATATACTCAGGGAGCCTTTCTCAAACCAACTCTGGCCAAAGGTCTTCAGTATTAGCGGCGGAAAGAGATTCAGGTGAATAACACCTACCACGGCTCCACCCCGCATTCCCATATTTTGTGCTGTTTCATCGTCATGGATTGAGCCTCTTCCGGCACCAAGGAAAGCGTTTACTGCTCGCCTCCACCCACCGTAGAGGTACCCCTCTTTGATTACAGTATCGCCGGACATGGCATTCCCCCCTCTTGGAATATTATCACAGTAATATAATACACCGTTTACTGCTGTAGAGTACAATCAAGAACACTCATCATCTTGAATAGCAAGCAGAACAAATTGAAACCTGGCCCCTGAGGGCAAGAAATTGCAGTCATACTCCAAGATGAGATAGAATACCCGTGGAAGATAAGCGGAGGTAGAGAAATGTGGGACGCTTCTAGATGTGACCTTTGTGGTGATTGCCTGACTAAATGTCTGTATATTGACTATGACAAAGACAAGGCTGTTTCTGAAATCAGGGCGCTCATGGAGGGCAGACAGGCTGACATTGTCAGTGATTGTATTACCTGCTGCGCCTGCCGGGAATACTGCCCCACCGACGCCGACCCGCTAAGCCTCATCATAAGCGCACAGGAAAAGGCTGGCACCTTCCCCATCAGTGAAGAGGAACTGCTCAAAACCAGTTTTGAGGTTCCCAGCGAGGTAATACCGGGTGACCCTGGTAAGCCTGTCCTGTCTCTCTGCACTATGGAGCGCTACATCCCGGAGGGTGCTATTGAGGGGCAGCTATTTGAAGGGATGACCATAGCCAAGGGCGGCGATTACTACTGCCTTATTGGCTGGGAACACTCTGGCAACGAAAGCCTCATCGGGAGATATGCCCGGAGATTTATTGATAATCTGGCAGGTCTGGGTAAGGACATTGTCTTCCTCCACGACGACTGTTACGCCATGGTGCACACCAAGGTAAAAGACTACGCCATCAGTGTCCCTTTCAATTATATTCACATCTTAGAGTACCTGTATAGCTACCTGAAAGACCACCAGGGCAGCATTACCAGGCTGGGGAAGAAGGTTGCTTTTCATCAGCCCTGCGCCTCCAGATACACCCCGGACAAGAACCACTTCCTTGACGAGATTTTTGAGCTAATCGGGGTTGAGAGACCACCCAGGAAGTATGAACGTGAGACCGCTATGTGCTGCTCGGCACCTATTATCCGTACCAGACTGGAGTTTGCAGTTGAGCTTCAGGAGAGGAATGTCCGTGACGCAATTGACTGCGGTGCCGATGCCCTGATAACACTGTGCCCCGTATGTGACCGTGTCATGCGGCGACCAACCGGACAGCTTGGTCTAACAAAGCTCTATATCACCGACCTGTGTCGTATTGCTCTGGGAGAAAAGCCGTGGCCGGCCTAGGCAGGTCATCACGGTGTCCGTCCTGGTCTTTCTATCCGGTGTCCAGCTTTGTCACAAGTTCGTCAAGCGCCATGGTTACTGCTTCATATCCGGCACCCACTGTCGGTGAGTAGCAGGTGTCGGCCAGGAATAACCGCCGTAGAGGAACCCTTTCGGCTATGGCAAGCGCCAGCCGGTCAATCTTCCCGGCTACCAGTTCTTCCGAGATTACCTGAGCGCCAATCAGGGTCTCGGTCTTACTATCAGCAATAAGCTTGATATGAATAGGCTTGCCCCCGAATGCCCGGCGCCGGGTCGAGGTGGTCGTTGTACTGGGAACAACATCAAGTCCTCGCTCTCGGGCGTAGGCCTCGGTAAAGCCTGCTGTACCCACCTCATAGCCGAAGATTTCCGTGACGAACGGCATCACTGTCCCCTGGTGGGGAAGGACATTCCCCAGAACCAGGTTTCTGCCGGCTATTCTTCCAGTTTGAGCTGCGCTGGTGGCTGTTTGATAGCATATCTTTGCCCCGGTAATCACCTCCCGGTTCTCCATGCAGTCCCCGATGGCGTAGATGTCCGGGTCGCTGGTCTGGAGGTACTCGTTGACGGCAATAGCCCCGGTTTCCCCCAGGGTAATGCCTGCTCTTTGAGCCAGACCGGTGTTAGGCTCAGCACCGGTAGCGAGAAAGATGAAATCTACCTCAATATCTCTATCGGCCAGGGAGAGGAGCTTTCTGTTATCTCTGCTATCTACGCTGACGAATCTGGCACCCAGGGTCAACTCTATCCCCTCTTCCCTTATCCTTTCCTCAACTACTCCGACCATGTCTTTGTCCAGATAGGCACGTAGAACACGGTCAGACCTGGCCAGCAGGTACACCTGCTGGTAGCCCTTTGCCTTCAGGATGGCTGCCACCTCCAGGGCAATCTGTCCCACGCCTATGATAGCCGCCGTCGTATACCTGGGAATTGCTTCCTCAAAGATTCTTCCGCATTCCAGACCGGTACTGAGGACAAATTCATTCTGGCCGTCCAGTCCCGGAATGGGAGGAATAACCGGGATAGCACCCAGGTCCAGAATGGCTTTATCATAGTGGTGGGTTTCTCCACCAGCTATAAGGCGTTTCTCCTCCCTGATGATTTCAGTCACCTCCGTATTGAGATGGACATGGATATCCCTCTCCCGGTAGAACCTCTCTCTGAAGGCAAAGCTGCTTTCCCAGGAGGGGAGAGTCCCACTGAGGACAAAGGGAATCTCACACGGCAGGTTTCCTATCTCACCCCGATTGGTGAATATGTCTATCCGGGCATCTTTATCCAATCTGCGAATGACATTGGCGGCGTTGCTGGCGCCACCGCCACCACCAACTATACAGACTCTCAACTGTTCACCCCCTTGCTTTGCTCTCTACATATCTCGGCACCGGCTATATTGCTGAAAACGGGTTGCTTCTGAAGAACTGGCAAGCTCCTGATGACCACGGGGTGTGAGCTACCCTGTCTTGCCTTTTAATTCAGATATTTTGCTTATGAGTTCCGGCACGACCTGGAGTATATCACCAACAATTCCGTAGTTAGCCACACTGAAAATGGGTGCTTTAGCGTCTTTGTTAATGGCAACCGTCATCTTGGCACCCTTCATACCGACCACGTGCTGAAAGGCACCACTAATGCCGAGACCAAGATAGAGCTTCGGTTTTACAGTTTTGCCCGATAACCCTACCTGGCGCTCTGACGGCAGCCATCCGTAATCTACCACTGGCCTGGAGCAGGAGACCACACCACTGAGCACTTCAGCCAGCTCCTCAGCCATCTGTATGTTCTTTTTTTCTTTTATACCCCTGCCGACAGAGACCAGAACTTCTGCCTGCGTAATATCAACGCCACCAGCTTCCTCCTCAAGGTATCCCTCAAATTTCTTATAATTAAACCCTTCCTCAGAAGCAAACTCAATCTCTTCAACCTGCCCTTGTCGGTGGCAATCTTCTACGGGGAATTCACCAACCCGCCCCGTTATTATTACTGTTTCGCTCTGGGCGAACGAGTGTATTGCATTTACCTTGCCATTGTAGATTGACCGCGTAACCAGGACATCACCGTTCTGCAGGGATATGTCAACGCAATCGGTGGCTAGGGGGGCTTCCAGCTCAACTGACAATGAAGGAGCCATATCCATAGCGAAAGAACTGTGTCCCATCAGCACAATCTTCGGTTTTCTTTCTCTTATTAAAGGAGATAGTGCCTTCTGATAAGGCCCAGCCAATGGCTCTTCCAGCCTGTCATTTTTCACGGCAATCACTCTATCTGCCCATCTGGCAAGCTCTGCCGCGCTGGCATCTATATCCCTGCCAATAACTACCGCCAGCAGTTCAACTTGTGCCTGGTCTGCCAGTTGTCTCCCCTTGCTGAGCATCTGGTGAACTATATCAGCCAGAGATTTATTCCTGTGTTCCGCCACTACAAGTATACCGGACATCAAAAAATACCCGTGTCCTTTAATATCTTTGTCAGTTGCTCTGCTGCCTCTCCTGGTGCACCGGTTATTAGCTCTGCCCCCTCACCCTTCGGCGGCAGTTCCAGTTTCTCCAGCCTGACCATTGGGTTCAGTGCATCCGGGGATAATTGCAGGTCGCTGAGGGACATGACCTGCAATTCCTTCTTCATTGCCCTCTTGATGCCGCCCAGTGAGATATATCTCGGCTGGTTAATCCCGGTATGGATGGTCAGCAGTGCCGGGAGCTCAATGGTGTATGACTCCAGAGTACCTGCCTCCAGTTCTCTGTTCACGCGAACCCTTTTCTCTTCTGCTTCCAGACCTACGACCAGAGTGGCATGGGGAATATCAAGCATCTCAGCAACCATCGCTCCAAGCTGCCCGCTGCCGAAATCCTCAGACTGAGCGCCGAAGAGCACCAGGTCATGTGGTATCTGCTGAATAACTGTCTTCAGGATTTTAGCTACAACATGAGTGTCTTCAGCACTCACGTCCTGGTCAATTCGGATACCGGTATCAGCGCCCATGGCAAGGGCTCTTCTCAGGACGTCATCCCAGTCATTGTGCCCCACTGTGACGGCTGTAAGCGTTCCCCCCAGCTTCTCCCTGAGCTGTACCGCTTCCTCAAGGACATATTCGTCCCAATCATTTATCTTGAAGACCAGCCTGTCCTTCTCTATATCTTTTTGAGAAGCGTCTATTTTGATGACGTCCACTTCCGAGGTATCAGGAACACGCTTGATGCAGGCTACGATATCCATACTACTTTATTCCGCAGGCCTCTCCTACAATCTCAGCAACATCCTTTACCGTAAGCTTGTCTTCAAGCTCCTCCGCCTTGACGGCATCCTCAAGCATGGTCAGGCAGTTGGGACAGGCTACTGCCAGGACATCTGCCCCGGTCTCATGGGCTTCCCTGACCCGGCGTCTCGCCGGACTGTCCTCACTACCACCCAGGAGATCAATGTAAAAATTGCCGCCACCCCCTCCACAGCAGAGGGCGCCGTCCCTGTTTCTCTCCATCTCTATCAGCTGGATGCCCGGAATGGATTTTAGAACATTTCGTGGGGCTTCGTATTCTTCATTCCATCGGCCGAGAAAGCAGGGGTCATGGTAGGTTACCGTGGCATTAACCCCACCGGAAACATCAAGCCTCCCATCGCTGATGAGGCTCTGTAGAAGCTGCGTATAGTGCGCCACATCAAAGCCCCCGTTGAACCCCGGATAGTCGTTTTTCATGGCATTGTATGAATGTGGGGACAGGGTAACAATCTTCTGTACGCCAAGGCTCTGGAACTGGGCAACATTTTCCTCAGCCAGCATCTCGAACAGTGTCTCTTCACCAAGACTTCTCACCTCGTTGCCATCGCAGTTCTCGTCATTGCCCAGCACCCCGAAGGAGACCCCTGCCTTTTGCAGGACCTTACCCAGCACCCGGGCTGTCTTCTGCCCTCGGGTGTCATATGAGCCAACACAGCCAACGTAATACAGGAATTCCTGTCCCTGATATGCCTCTATTCCCGTCCCCTCCATCCACTCGCCTCTCTTTTCTCTGGAATTGCCGTACGGGTTACCCTGTCGCTGAACGTTCTCCAGGAACTCTTTTGCTGAGGGGGGTATTTCCCCTCTCTCAACCATCTCACTCTTGGCGGCGACTATCATATTGACGATATCAACATTAAAGCGGAGCGGGCATTGCTGTTCACAGTTTTTACATGCCGTGCAGGAGTATACTATCTGCGCAAAATGTTCTGACCAGTCTATTTCACCATTCACCCAGGCTCTGACCAGCCACAACCGTCCCCCGCAGGAGTAGGTTT
Source organism: uncultured Dehalococcoidales bacterium (assembly GCA_964510485.1). Classification (GTDB taxonomy): domain Bacteria; phylum Chloroflexota; class Dehalococcoidia; order Dehalococcoidales; family Fen-1064; genus CAZEBT01. The sequence continues at coordinate 9,729 of CAZEBT010000004.1, forward strand.
CCATGCGGAATCTGGCGTAGGCAGGACAGTTATTTACATCGATCCAATTGTTGGGAAACTTACAATAACCGCACCGGAAGCACCTGTGTATAACATCCTTATACTTATAATCTATAACGGCCATCAGCTTACCTCCCAGTTTCCAGGGTTCATAATTCCGTTGGGGTCAAGTAGTTGTTTTACCTTTTTCATCAGTTCCAGAGTATGGGGGTCCATCCTTTCCATAACTAACTTCTGCCCATAGAGCCCGGGTTTCCAGAGAGTTCCGCCTAATTCCAGGGCAAGGTCATCCGTCTCGTGCAAGGCCTCCCTTGCCTGTTTAATGCTCTCAGGGTCTGCCCGATTGAATGCGTATGTCCAGGAGAACATCATGGCGTGTGCCATCCCGATGCACCGGCCCAGAACGGTATAGGGAATATCATGTCTTTCGGAGATCTCGCGTCCTTGTCTATAGCACTCAGGGTAGGTATCCACCGGCATTATCGCCCCTACATATTCGAAACCCCCTCCCTTCCTCCAGTCGGAGGTTTTGGATACTACCGGTCTTTCTAACCCTTGCCTAAAGCCGAGGAAGCCACCGTCTCCCCTACGAATATACTCTCCTAAAGTGTCATCCCATATTATCTCCTGTTTGAATTCAAGTTCTTTTTCTGAATCTGCAGCCAGGTTGATGAGAAAGTGCTGAAGCCCGCTGCTAAAAGGTGGTACTGCCTGGCTGTAGGCGATTATGTCCTCAGCCATCTGGGTGTGAGTGAGCTTATGTATGACTTCCGGGACAAGCTCTTCATTTTCTACTACAAATTGCCCTACTCCTCTTATCCTTTTGCACGGGAAAAGTCTCAGCGACACCTTGGTAATGATACCCGTGGTACCAGACCACCCCAGGAAGAGCCCTAGGTCGGGTAAGGGATGCAGTGTGAACCAACCGGAAGATATGGAGCAAGAGCCAAATCTACATACCTCGCCTGTGGGTAAGACGATTTCTAGCCCGTTAACCATGTCAGAGTTAAAACCGTAGGGCTGAGCCAGGTCGCCCTGGCCGTGGATTGCTACATTGCCCCCAATTGTTGCCGGACCTGGTGCCCCTGGCTCAGAGTGTGTGAGAGTGGGGTGATACCTCTCTAAGTAGGATACCATCTGCGCCTGTGAAACGCCACACTCAACGAGGGCATACCGTGCCTTTTCATTTACCTCAATGATGCTATCCATCCTTTTCAGGTCAAGCGCAATCCCGCCCTTGAAGGGGACAGCCAGGCCAGCCAGGGACAGACCTCCGCCGAGTGGAACCACCGGGACCTTTTCTCTGTTTGCCAGCCTGACTATTTCCTGTATTTCCTCAGTTGTCCTCGGTGCTACTGCGTAGTCCGGCCGGTGAGGCTCAGTTGTCCCCAGGTCAAAAGAATAGATAAACAGCTCTTCTTGTCGATTGGAGACGTGTTCCTGCCCAACGATGTCAACCAGTGCCTGGTATACAGAGTCCATCAAATCACCTCCATCCTGTCGGTTTTTCGCCTATGGCTAATCGGCAAAGGTCACTCATAAAGATTGGTCTTATTCCGTTTTGGGCAACCAGCCCAGCTAGGGTATCCCAGCAAGCCGGGCAATTAAAGACGCAAAGTTCAGCCCCGGCGTTCTTCATATCTTCAATGTTTCTCCTCTGTACATCGGCGGCACGCTTACGGCTACCTTCCCGCCTCTGTCCCTGAATTGTGCCGCCGCAGCACAGGGCATTTTCATCAATATACTCCCTCTGAACATACTCGGCTCCTATCAGGTTTATGATATCCGGGACAAAATGGTGCTTATCTGAAGAGAGCCTGGATGAACAGGGGCGCTGATAAGCCACCTTCAAGTTCAGTGGCTTTATCTCATCCTTGAGTTCCTGCAATCGATTATAGAGGTATTCAAACAGGTGAATCGGTTTGAAAGGCACTTCAATGCCAACCGCCGGCGCGTATGAGGTAAAGGTCCCATAGCACTCGTCATGGAAGCAAATCAACTCTTTAACATTGTACTTGGCGATAGTTTCTATTATATTGGGGAGTCTCTCTTTTATCACAGAGGTTCTGGCATAGTGCAGGTACATGAGCTGACAGAAGAAGTGGAACATCTTTCGGGGGTCTGCTGAAATAATAGATACACCTTCAAAAAGCCTCCCCTGTACTAGATAGAGCAGGTCAGCAAATGTACCCATGCTCATCACTGGTTCGCTAACTTCGACAATATCAGGCTCTCCCCGAAAGGGGATGCCCACATTGATGCCTCTTTGGATAAGAGGTCTGGGTAGGGGAGGAACGTTAAGCTCTTCCTGCTTCTCAGCGATTAGGTAGAACGGGTGATTATTCACAGGACAATATTCCTCACAGGCATAACATGTTACACAGTCGTGCAAAACAAAGGAATCCTCACCACGGGCTATCTTTAGTATTTCTGTTTTGGCGGTATCTCTATCAATATCCATGTATTGACACCTGGTGAGGCAGTCCTGGGTTGTGCAACTCAAGCACTCGTTTTCATCGAATTTAAGTTCATACATACTTCACCCCCTGACTCAAACTGCGGAAACGCGGCATAACACGGCGACCAGCCATATCTTACTTAACATCATACTAGGGTGTCAAGTGATTCTCAACCATGATTCGTCTGAAAAGTCCCCCACCGATAACCGCTTTGCTACTGGTCTGCTGGACCATGTGCCAGGGCAGGCAAGCTCATGCAGTACTCAGTTGGCAAATTTAGTGCTTTCTATTGACAAATGTCCATTTATGCTATATAATTCTATGAACCTTTAGATGTCGTATGATATTAAGCCCTATGTGGCACGGTTTTCAGGCTGGATATTCTGGTACCCTGGGTGTGAAGGTAGTTGACATTCACTCACCAATATACGATAATTCATGTATTGTGTAAAATACAGCTTTAGCCAACACGTATTATGGGGTAGACAGTTGGGAGGGTAAAACGCTAGATTGGCTGGTCTGGTACATAAGATACTTAACAGACCCTTGGCGGGTAAAAGAATTGATGGCTATAAGGAGTTGTAATGATTCTATCCAGAGCACCGACTAGGATAACTCTCGGTGGTGGTGGGACAGACCTCAGGTCATACTACTCCAAGCATGGTGGGTTTCTAATCACTGGCGCGGTAAATAAGTATTGCAATATCCTGGCTAATAAACGGTTTCATAACGATATCCGCCTGAGTTATTCTCAGGTAGAGGTAAGAAGCAGGGTAGTGGATATAAAGCACCGTATCTTCCAGGCGGCACTGAAGCTTATCGGAATCGAACAGGGAATAGAGCTTCACTCTACGGCTGATGTCCCTGCCGGGTGCGGGCTGGGTACGTCCTCTAGTTTTACTGTAGCCTTACTCAATGCTCTTCATGCCTACAATAAGGATTTTGTATCACAAAAACAGCTTGCTGAGGAGGCATGCCATGTCGAAATAGGTGTCCTCAACGAGCCTATAGGCAAGCAGGACCAGTATGCTGCTGCCTTTGGCGGTCTCACCTGCCTTACCTTTGATAAAAATGGAGATATTCTGGTGGAACCCCTCCGCCTCTCCCGCGAGACATTAGACCGGCTGGAGAGCAATATTCTCTTGTTCTACACCGGAAAACAGAGGAGTGCTTCGGCGATACTTGCTGAACAGAATCAAAGGTGTAGCGAGGGTGACTTGGAAATGACTCAGAACCTTGACCAGGTTAAGCAGATTGGCTTGGAAACGCGGAAATATCTGGAGAACGGTCAGGTAGACATGCTCGGAGAGCTCCTCCATGTCCACTGGGAGATAAAGAAAAAGCGTTCCCGGAAGATGACCGACCCCTTTGTAGATGAGTGCTATGAGGTTGCCAGGAAGAGCGGTGCTGCCGGCGGGAAGCTGGTCGGGGCTGGTGGTGGCGGGTTCTTCATGTTTTACTGCAACAATTATAACCATGACAAGACCAGCCTGGTGGAGGGGATGCAAAGGATGGGCATGAGGTGGGAGCGGTTTCATTTTGACTTTGAGGGGGCCAAAATACTGGTCAATGCCTAGTGCGAACAAGGAAAGTCACTGAGCTACTCTGGTAACCAGTGCAGATAGAGCTATCTAGTTTCTTTACAGGGCTTGCGAAAATGGGAGTTACGTAGTCCCTTGTGGTGACGCCGTCCTGGTCTCGGCTACCATATATTTTGCATGCAACCTGGCATAATCTATCGTAATTCAGGGTGAAAAGAGAAGACTCTAGGTGGTATTCTAAGTGGTAGTGAAGAGAACGATTGCATCATTTGACTCGGTTGAGACGGCTTACCGGGTTCCGGATAGATATAACGTGGTGGAGCAATTCAAAAAGCGGGAGACGGCAAAGGGCTGCTACCTTGTTCTGATGTATGGTAGCAAGAGAAGGAAAACGCATTCTCTGCTTTTCTAGTTTTCTAGCCCTGTGGTGCTATCTCAATCTGTAAGTTCTTTTAAATCCGGGCTTGAATATCACCTAGAAAGAGGCACAGTATTAAATGAACCAGAGCAGTAGCAGAACCAGTTACTTTGTTACCGGGGGTGCCGGCTTCATTGGCAGCCACCTGGTAGACAGGCTGATGGAGGAAGGCAGCCAGGTCACCGTATACGATAGCCTTGTTTCGGGCAGGAAGAAGTGGATTGAGCATCACCTGGGCAAGGACAATTTCCGCTTCATTCAGGCTGACCTTCTGGAGCCTGACACGTTGACACAGGCAATAAAAGGGCATAAGATTGTCTGGCATCTCGGTGCCAACACCGATATTCCCACGGGAAACAGAATTACTGACCTTGATTTAAAGAATGACACCGTTGCTACCCGTAATGTACTGGAGGCGATGAGACAGAATGATATTGACAGAATCATCTTCGCTTCAAGTGCCTGTGTCTACGGGGATGTTTCACTGGTGCCCCTTGATGAGACCTTCGGTCCCCTCTTGCCTATAAACCTTTATGGTGCGGGGAAGCTTGCCTGCGAAGGGTTACTTGCTGCCTATTCCCACCTCTTCGGCATAAAGGTGTGGATGTTCAGGTTTGGCAATGTGGTGGGGTCCAGGATGGGGCACGGAGTCATTTTTGACTTTATCCACAAGCTGAAGCAAGACCCTGAAGAACTGGAGATATTTGGAGACGGTAATCAGGAGAAGAACTTTTTCCTGGTTGAGGATTGCATTGAGGGAATGCTGTGTGCCTCAAGAAATTCCAGCAAACAATATGACGTGTTCAATCTGGGCTGTAACTCCACGGTAAAGGTCAGTACCATTGCCCGGATAGTGGTGGAAGAAATGGGGCTGAAGGACGTTAAATTCAAATATACCGGTGGTAAACGTGGCTGGCCGGGGGATGCTCCCTATGCAATGTTTGATACAGGAAAGATGGAGAGGCTGGGCTGGAAAGCCAGGTATGCCTCGGAAGAGGCAGTGCGTATTGCCGCAAGGAGGCTACTGGGCAAGGACCAGGAGTTGTGAAACCGGGGAAAGCGGCTATTGGTAGAGAGTACGCAGTGAAAGAAAGTAGAGGGTCAATGGAGTATTTACCAGAGGAAACCAACGGGAGAAAGATCAGCATAGTGCTGCCAGCCCTGAATGAAGAGGAGGGAATAGAGAGTACAATTTCCTCTATTCCCCGCACCGAGCTTGAGGAGATGGGATACAAGGTCCAAATCCTGGTCGTGGATGGGAACTCGGATGATAGAACAATAGAACTGGCCAGAAAGGCAGGGTCAGAGATTGTTATCGAGCCAAGGCGTGGCTACGGGAGGGCTTTTCAGACCGGCTTTGCACATGCTAAGGGTGACATTATCGTAACTGCCGATGCCGATGCTACTTACCCGGTTGAGGACATCCCGAGGCTGGTGGGGGTCCTGGAGCAGGAAAATCTGGATTTCCTCACCACCAATCGGTTTGCCCTGATGGATGACGGTGCGATGTCCCTGCGGAACAAGCTGGGGAACACCATATTAACCCTGACAACAAGGGTTCTCTTCCGCCTGAACATAAGGGACTGCCAGTCCGGGATGTGGGTCTTTAGGAAGAATATTCTGGACAGGCTGGTATTGAAGTCTAATACCCCCTTTTCCCAGGAGCTTAAGATAGAAGCCTGCCATTTTGCCGGGTGCAGCTGGAGGGAGATGCCCATTAAGTATTATCCCCGCCTGGGGAGGGCAAAAGACGGTGGGTGGAAGGTTGGATTTACCAACCTTTGCGACCTCATTAGAAAGAGGCTCATTCGGTGAAAAAACGCAGTGAGCAGCCGGTTTTAGAGACTCGTGAGTTCTTTGAGAGAGTGGCAGTGGAGTATGCCTCTGATGTCAAGGAGGGTGATGAGCTTAAGCTCGGTTATCTCAGAGAGCTGGCGAAAGCCAACGATTCACTTCTGGACATAGGCTGTGGTAATGGATATTTTACCGATAGAGCACTGGCTGAGACAAATATCAGCTGGGCTTGTGCGCTGGACATCTCACGGGCGATGCTATCCTTGAACAAGAAATTGCCTAACAAGCACGTTTTCGAGGCATCTGTACTCCAGATGCCGTTTAAGCCTCACAGCTTCGCCTTCGTTCATTTTGATGCCGTGCTTCATCATATAGTGGGGACAAGCCGGAAGTCATCGGCACAGCAGGCCTGTGATGTCATCCGGAGCTGTGTTGCCTTGACCAGAAAGGGCGGTTTCCTGGTATTGACAGAGCGGTGTGTTGACTCTCGTATTTCATCGGTCTTAATCTTTTATGCACTCAAGTTTCTTGCCAAAACCAGACTGGCCAGGCTCTTTGGTGTCGCTAGAGGGCTCGTTGTGTCATTCCTCACACCGGATGAGTTCCTGTCCGGGATACGGACAGCCGGGGGTAGTATAGTCAGGACGGAAATTATCAATCAGAGACCAACATTCTTTACCAAACGGGGGTTTCTTTTCAGGCTGGGGCTGTGCAGGGACCATCCCAGAATCCATGTCCTTGTCTCACCGGTATAAAACGGAAGGAGCACGAAGATGCCTCCATGTGGTCCCGGCACTGAGATAGTTTGTGATGAAGATAGCTTATGTTTATGATGCTATCTATCCCTATTCAATAGGCGGGGTAGAAGCGAGAGTATGGGAGCTGGCTACAAGGCTTACCGGCAGAGGCCATGAGTGCCATATATTCGGTCCGAAGTACTGGCCGGGGGCAAGCATCATCAAGAAGGACGGTGTTTATCTCCACGGCGTTTGTAATCCCCCGAGAAAGCGCTTCGTCAATGGTCGGCGCTCAATAACAGAAGCTATCTATTTTTCCTGCAGGGTGCTGCCTCCCCTGCTAAGGGAGCAGTTTGATATCATTGATTGCCAGAACTTCCCCTACTTCCCCTGCTTTTCAACGAAGCTGGCATCTATCATAAAAAGGTCCTGCTTAATCATCACCTGGCACGAGGTGTGGGACAACTACTGGTTCAGTTACCTGGGTAAAAAGGGGATTTTTGGCAAGGTCGTCGAAAGGCTGACTACCCGTCTGACTGATGAGATAATCGCTAATTCGGAGTCAACCAAGAGGGCTCTAGTCGGGATTGGGTTTACAAAGGATATAAAGGTAATCCCAAATGGTATAGACTTTGAAGAAATTAGGAAAGTTAGTCCCTCGAATGAAAGTTCGGATATTATATATGCCGGAAGGTTGATTAAGGATAAAAATATTGACCTTTTAGTCAGGTCTATAGCGCTGGTTAAGGCTAAAATTCCAGATATAAGGTGTGTGATTATAGGAGACGGACCGGAAAGGGATAATCTGGAGCGGCTAATCCATAAGCTGAACTTGGAAGACAACATTTCGATGGTGGGATTTGTAGAAGAACATGGACAAGTTCTTTCGCATATGAAATCATCAAGGGTTTTTAGCTCTCCTTCTACAAGAGAGGGATTTGGAATTGTCGCTCTGGAAGCAAATGCCTGTAGTCTGCCGATAATTACAGTTAACCACCCGCAGAATGCTGTATGCGACCTGATAACTGAAGGCAAGAGCGGCTTCATATGCGAACTCTCAGAACAGGATATTGCCCGGAAGATACTGGAAGTGCTGGATAACAAACAGGGCTTTGGGAGCAAATGCATTGACTTTGCACAGAGGTTTGACTGGCCTGCAATTGCCGCCGAGGTTGAAAAGGCATATCAAGAGGTTACTAACATAGCATAATAGCAGATAAGTGGGGGTGATACAGATGTCGCTTAAGGGTAAAAATGTGCTGGTGACCGGTGCTGCCGGGTTCCTGGCTTCCCATATCGTGGACACCCTGGTGGATGCAGGGGCAAACGTAACTGCAATTGACAATCTGAGGAGCGGGACACTTGAAAACCTGCAGGAAGCAATTAGTCGCCAGGTGAGGTTCGAGAGAATAGATGTTAGAGATGCCGAGGAAGTCCGTAGAATCATGAAAGAGCAGAAGGTGGAGGTCGTCTTCCACCTGGCGGCGAACGCTAACGTGCCCGAGTCTGTTAAAGACCCGAAGTATGATTTCGAGACCAATGCAATAGGAACCTTTAACATCCTGAGCAACTGCAGAGGCAACAATGTTGAAAGGGTGATATACGCCGCAAGTGCTGCCATTTATGGAGAGCCAGAGCATATACCAATAGATGAGAGTTGCCCGCCACGTCCTATCTCGCCCTACGGTGCGTCTAAATTAGCCAGTGAAGGCCTGGGATTTGCTTATTACCATAGCTATGGAGTCCCCTTTGTTTCACTGAGGATATTCAATACCTTCGGACCCAGGCAACGAAGATATGTGATGTATGACATGCTGAGGAAGTTACGGGAAACACCGGGTAAGCTTGAAGTTCTGGGGACCGGTGAGCAGAGGAGGGACTTCTGCTACGTAAGTGATACTGTAAATGCATTCATTCTGGCTGCTGAGAAAGAGGTTGCTCTCGGTGAGGCTCTTAATGTTGCCGGTCAGGGTACGATAAGTATTAAGGAACTGGCGCAAAAGATGATTGAAATCCTGGGGCTGGAGGGGAAGACCGAGATTCATTACACCGGGGAAAGCTGGAGGGGGGACATTTATAACCTGGTCCCGGATATCTCAAAGATTAGGGCTAAGCTGGGGTTTAACCCCGGGGTCAGTTTGGGGGAGGGGATTTTGAGATTGAACGAATGGTTTGACAATTACTATCCCCGTTTATCCTAGGTAGAGAATGGATGAAGATACTGACGGTAATAACCAGTGCCGGTGAAGCCGGTGGAGCGGAGAACGCAGCTCTGGAGTTATCAAGAGAGCTGGCGAAGCACGTGGATATCGAGGTTGCCCTGATGGGGCGGGAGAACGGAGAAAGAGCCTATGGGGGAGTACCGCTAAGAGAGTTCAGGTCAAAGGGTGTACCGATAGTACCCAAGCCTTACTCAAATGTTCTCATAAGGACAACAATCGGCGGTCAGATTGGGAGAAAATATGACCTGGTGCATATTCATAATACACACCCGCCGATTGCCATGGCGCAGGTGGCGAGGGAGTGCCTCAGCCAGGGGATACCGTACATTGTATCCACACACGGAATCGTTGAGGCGTCCAAGGTTGGTGAGACCTTTGCCCTGAACCCGTTATTCAGACTCTTGAAAAGGTTTGTTGTTGATAGACCGCTGGGCTATACCCTGCGTAATGCCCAGGGCATAGCCGCCCTGACTGCCTATGAGACCCCGATACTCACCAATTATGGCGTCAGGGAAGAGCGTATCCACCTGGTATATAATGGGGTCAATCCTGTTCTCTGGGACGGAAGCATGGACCTGCCCGATATGAGAGAGAAATACGATATTAGAAATGATATTGTTCTGTTTGTTGGAAACATTAAGAACAACAAGGGAATAGATGTGCTCATAAAGGCAGCCCCCTATACCAGTGACTGCACTGTTGTTGTTGTCGGCCAGGTACTGCACAAGGAATACCACAGCCAGCTGTTATCCCTGCTCGCCTCACTGAATCTGGAAGGGAGGGTAGTCTTTGCCGGGAGGGTAGATGAAAGAGAGCTGGCATCCCTCTATTTTCAATCAGATATATTTGTACTGCCTACCAGAGCCGATACACTGCCATTGACTATCCTGGACGCAATGGCGTGTAGAAAACCCGTTGTTTCCACAAGGGTTGGCGGTATCCCCGAAGAGGTTGACGACGAGACCGGCATACTGGTCGAGCCGGATGACCATTTAGCGCTGGCGGATGCTATCAAGAGTCTTCTGCTTGATAAGGGACTGAGGAAGAGTATGGGGGAAAAGGGGTACAATAAGGTCAGGCAAAATTTCACCTGGGAAAGGGTGGCTGAAAAAACCCTGAAGATTTATGAGCAGGTGCTCGACAATGTGTAGTAAGGCTGTGGAAGAACCAGGTAAGCAATGAGGATATGCCTGATAGGTAATTTTAGACCTAATCTGGATGAGGGTTTCACCAATGTAGCCTTCAATATGGCCAGAGAGCTGGGGAAGCACCATGAAATCATGAAGCTCAACCTATGGCCTCTGTCCTGCTCTACCCTCTGCCGCGGAGTAATAAGGGGGCACCCCCAGGTAATTCATTACCTCACCACTCCATCTATCGTCAGCTTTTGGATATTGAGAGCCCTTTCCCTGTACTGGAGGGGTTCAAAAACAGTGATGTCAGTGCTCCACCCTGATGCCCTCTCTCTCAGAAGAAGGGCCATTTTCAGGAGATTCATACCTGTACTTAGGCCAGACCTGGTCCTTGTTCAATACCCGGAAACGGAGGAAATGTTTACCACCTTTGGCTGCCAGGTCGGCTTTTTACCAAACGGGGTGGATACTGACAGGTTCCGCCCCTGTTCTCCCGAATCAAAGGAACAATTGAGAGAAAAATATGGAATAGACCCCGGGAAATTCGTTATCCTGCATATAGGGCACCTGAGAAGGGATAGAAATCTTCAGACCCTCAGCCAGATACAGGGTGAAAACAACCAGGTGCTCATAGTTGCCAGCACATATCAGAGGGCGGACGAAGGGCTCTATCAGGAGCTTACAGAAAGCGGCTGTATAATCTGGAAGCGCTATTTCCCGGACATTGAGGAAATCTATGCTCTGGCTGACTGTTTCATCTTCCCTGCTCAGGAGAACGGCTGCCTGTCACTACCCCTTTCGGTACTGGAGGCAATGGCGTGTAATCTACCGGTCATCTCTACCAGGTTTGGGGCACTGCCCACCATGTTTCAGGGTGATAAGGGACTCTGGTTCGTTGAAAAGGAGGAGGACTTCCTTCCTCTGCTGGAGAGGATTAGAGGTGGCGGTATGGAGGTCAACACCAGAGAGAAGGTCCTGCCCTATTCGTGGGAGAATACTGTCAGAGAGCTAGAGCAAATTTATAATAGGGTTATACAGACATAATCGTGAGGGAAAATAACTTTTTTCTGTGTCTGACTGGCATTGATGGCTCAGGGAAAACAACCCTTGCCAGAGGACTGGTTGATTCATTGAATGGGCGTGGAATCAGGTGCCATTATGTATATGCTAGGCTGACCCCGTTCATCCTGAAGCCTCTTATTCTGATTGGCAGGCTCATATTTTTGCGCGGCAAGAGCATGTTCAGGGATTATTCAGAGTATTCTACTGCCAAGAAGAGGGTAATCAAAGACCACCCCATTCTATCAAGAATTAACCAGCAAATCCTGTGGCTTGATTGTTTAATGCAGATTCTATTCAAGGTTAAACTACCCCTGCTCCTGGGCAGGAGCATCGTATGTGACCGCTATATCTATGATACCGTGATTAATGACCTGGCCATAGATATGGATTATTCCGAAAAGGAAGCCAGGAAAATACTGGAAAGGTATTCCTCTGTCTTTCCCAGGCCCGACCTTGTATTTCTTATTGATGTTCCGGTAGAGATAGCCCTTCAAAGGAAGGGTGATGTCCCATCGCTGAGCTATCTGGAGAGGCGGAGCAAACTTTACCAGAGTATCCAGAGGGAATACGGGATGATAAGCCTGGATGGCTGTAAGACGGCCGGGGAGTTAGAGAGCCTGGTCTTTGATGCCCTGGCTGGAGTGAGGAAGGTTTAGGATGCTGAAAAGTCCAGCAGTGGAACTTCTGAGAGTGATAGGCTCTCCCCTCGCCCCATCGGTATCACCAGGTGGGGAGGAGTCGCCGGAGCTTTATCACTGTGCCGTTAGCAATAAGATACCGTTGCTTTATCTGGACTCTCTTAGACAACAGGGCAAACTCAATGAGCTTAAACCAGAGTATGAACGGAGATATGCCGGCTATCTGAATTATCAGCAGGGTGCTGCCAGGGTTTCCAGGGTACTTGGTGATGCTGGTATCAGGCATGTTATTCTAAAGAGCATCAAGCCCTATCTGGCTACGGGCGGGGACCTGGACGTAATAGTACTTGGTGAAGACGATATGTATAAGCAGGCGGTTAGGGTGCTGCTTAAAGGGGGTTATACTACCGCCGTGCCTCAGATAGTGGGTGAGATAGCCCTGGGCGACGAAAGTACCTATGAGGAGGCAGTGGAAATACTGACCAAGCCTACCTATGGCAGGGACAACCGAATCAGCCCTACCGGAACAGACCTTATTGACCCTGAGCACAGTATTGATATTGACCTTCAGAAAGACCTGGCTACAAGCTACATCGTTTGGGTGGACAAGGAAAGATTTACCGATTGTGTCGTCAGCACCAGATTTCCAGACGGGCAGGAGGCTAGTACTCCAACACCCGAGTTTGACCTGGTAACGGTTATTGCTCATTCGCTGATGGAGCAGTTATACCTTCTGGGAGAATTCTACACCCTTCTTCACCGGCTATCGGGGATGAGCGAGGAAGAGGTCAGCAACTTTGTCAGCATAGTTGAGGAAAACAGGCTTAAGGCGGCAGTGAGAGCCTTTACCACTGTTACTGTAGAATTACACAGGGCAGCCTACGGGACAGTGCCCGAAGGGCTTGAGTTCGTATTGAATAAGCTGGGCTCAGATGCCTCCGAGGCTAAAAATCTGCTCAAGAACGGATTCAAAACACCGCACCGATACAGGCCGCTGACAATCGCCAGGGTCTTCCGGGAAAAGATAGGGGAGAGAAGATTCAGGAGAAGCCTGGCCAGGCAGTTGATAAAAATGCTGAACCCGGGCCTCACCAGGCTGGTAATTCTTGAGCTTGCTGAAATGCGCCGCCGGGAGACCTATCTGAAGGGAGCGGAATGAGGGGGCAGGAGTGAAGATTACCCTGATTTCTCTACTGGAAGACGTGTCCGTTCCGAGCCTCCGTTACCTGTCAGGTTATCTGGAGGCTCAAGGGCATGACACGACCCTGATTCTTCTTCCCTGGTCATTCACTGATAGGGCCTTGAGCGACTACAACTCGTTCCTGTACCCATATCCTGATAAGCTCCTTGAGCAGATTGCGGAAATATGCAGTACGTCGGGGCTGATTGGTATCTCCATGATGAGCTGTCACTTTGATAATGCAGTCCGTATAACGAGGTTCTTACGTAAGCGGTTAGAGGTGCCGATAATCTGGGGGGGGATTCACCCTACCCTCCGTCCGGCAGAATGCCTGCAGTATGCCGACATGGCGTGTGTGGGAGAGGGTGAAATAGGACTTGCTCAACTGGCTTCCGAGATGTCCAGCGGCAGGCCCTGGGAGTCATTGTCCGTCCCGGGGATATATAAGTGTCACGATGCTCAACCTCTGCCGGTTTTGCCAGGCCCTATTATTGAGAATCTGGATGAACTGCCCTTTCCTCGCTACGACCTGAGCCACCTATTTATATATTATGGCGGAGACCTGGTTCATCTGGACAGCGGTTTACTGGCGGCATGCCTTGATTATAATTACAGGACCCTGTTTTCACGGGGATGCCCGTATGCCTGTACATATTGCTGTAATAATGCCATTCGTAAACTCTACCGGAACAGACTACCCATGCGCTGGAGAAGTGTAACCAGCGAGATTAAGGAACTGAAGGCGGCAATCGAGCTTATGCCTCAGCTTAAGGAAATCACGCTGGCAGATGATGCCTTCCTGTCGCAGCCCACCAGGACAATAAGAAGTTTTGCTGAGCAGTACCGGCGGGAAATAGGCTTACCCCTGAAGTCCCTGAGCATTCCGCGTGGGGTATCTGAATCCAAACTCAGGCCACTGGCTGAGGCGGGGTTGTATCACATCGGTATAGGGATACAATCCGGCAGTGAACGTATAACGAGGGAGCTTTATTCCCGGCCAGAATCACTGGATGAAATATTATCGGTAGGTGCCTGTACCCAGCGGGTAGCACAGGAGATAAAGAAGCGGATAGTGAATCGCTACGACTTCATCGTGGATAACCCCTGGGAGACCGAGCAGGAGGTTGAAGCCAGTGTACGCCTCTGCCTGAAGCTAAAAAGGCCCTATACCCTGGATGTTTTTTCTCTAACGTTTTACCCGGAAACAAAGCTCTATGAGAAGGCACAGAGTGAGGGTATTATCACTGATGACCTGAATCAGGTCTACAGGCGGAGCCAGCTTGCCCCAGGTCGCACCTACCTTAACGGGCTTTTTGCGGTCCTTTCGGCTGGTGCTCCGAACTGGGTGGTCACCCTTCTTCTATGGAGGTACATACGGTTCCTGAGCCCGGTGTGGTCTGTTTATCTTGTCGCCTCGGTGTTTCAGGCAGTGAGGTTGCTGGTAAGGTTCTGGGGTTATGCCGTAAGGGGTGATTGGGCACTGATGCGCTCTTTATTACGTATACGCTGGCGGAGATTATATCTGTTCAGGAGGGAGAAAACCAGCGATAGAAGACCGAGATTTTGCGGGGCTCCCGGGGAAAGCTCTGCATAGAGGCTGGCAGAGGGGTCAAGCATCAGCGTCTATTGAAGGAAACGTGAGGACTGTTTATAAATAATGAAGGTGTGTATTATTTCAGCCAGGCTATATTCCCCTCCTATTTCAGTTAGCCATGAAATACAGATGACACTGGTGTCACAATATCTCATAAAACAGGGGCACGAGGTCTTTGTGATAACAACCACCCCCGACAGGTCTAGGGGGCTATCCGTTGAGGAAAGAAATGGTACCAGAGTCTATAGCTTCTACCCCCTGAATATCTATGAGCGGCATACCCGTGGAGAGCCACCCTTACTGGCAAGGCTTATCTATAACGGGATTGACCTGCTGTGGAACCCGCAGCCGTACAGAGTCATAAAAGGGATTTTAGCCCGTGAGAAACCCGATGTTGTCCATGTCCATAACTGGAGGGGGTTCTCCTCATCATTGTTTGATGCTATAAAGAGCCTCGAATTGCCGCTGGTTCACACAGTGCACGACTACTTTCTGGTGTGTCCCAGGACAAACCTGTTAAGGAGTTCGGGAAGGATTTGTACGAATCAGCCACCGGCGTGCCGGCTGTATAAAGCAGTGAAGAGACTTGCCGTGGGCAATAAACCGGATATAGTTACCGCTCCCTCACAGTTTGTTATTGATAAACTGAGGGAGCACGGATTTTTTCAGGATACCAGGGCGGTTAGTCTGCCTAACGCAACCGGGCTGGAAGATGCTCACTACGGTGAGAAAAGCTATGATACCATTAATATCCTGTATGCCGGGCTTCTGATGGGTCATAAGGGGGTTCACATATTAATAGATGCCTTCAAGCGATTGGAATATAGAAATATCAGGCTTCATATTACCGGTACGGGGCCGGATGCCGGGAGGCTTAAGGGGATGGCTGAGGGTGACTCCAGGATAGTATTCCACGGCTTTGTGCCCAGAGAAGAGCTGATGCAGCTCTATGAGGGGGCACACATTACGGTAGTGCCTTCCATATGGTATGAGGCGTTTGGAAGAATTATTATTGAGAGCTTCAAGCGCGGTACGCCGGTTGTAGCCAGCAATATTGGTGGTATCCCGGAAATTATTGAACACGGATATAACGGGCTTATGTTTGAACCCGGTAATGTGAGTGAATTGAAGGAGACACTGGAGGGCTTGATTGAAAGTCCGCCTGAGATGGAAAGGTTGCGTCAGGGTGCTTTTGAATCGGTAAAGAGGTATGACCCTGTTGACCATGCAGTAAAACTACAGGGGCTGTATGAGCAGTTGGTAAAATGATAATAGGAGCATCTCTAGGGTCGTTTAGGGGGTTAACCCTCCAGGACGGGATGAAATTTTATCTTGAACTGGCCAGGGATTTTGATATCAAGGCTGTTGAAATCCGCTTTGAAAAGGCACGGGGCAGGCCGTCTTTGTGGTCGTGGGAGGCAGACGGCAGGGTCGGTGATTTTCTGGCCGGTTTCAGGGTTACCGGTGCCCATTTACCCTTCACCGACCTCAACCCGATATCACCAAATCCGGCAATCAGAGACGAATCGCTGAATCAGCTAAAAACAGCTATCAGTACAGCCTCCAGATTAAATATGAGCTACGCAGTGATGCACGCCCGGGGCTTTGCTTCTGAATTAACCCACGCTCAGCAGCTAGATGCGTGGGAGGAGGCTATAAGGGAGCTTGCCGACTATGCCGCAGGCTGCCCCATACTCCTGACTGTTGAAAACTGCGACTTCCTGGGCAACCTTAGGGAGCTGGCTACCATAGTAAGAAAGATAGATTCAGAGTGGCTCAGGATTACACTGGATGTCGGCCATGCCCATATCAGGCGAATCAGGCAAAGTGACCACTGGTTGCCTTATCCCCTGGACGGGCTGGCACTAAAAGCACTTGACATAACACCAGCTCCCTTTCTCTCCGGGAGGTACATGCCCTATCAGGAATACGGCTCGGTGAAGCACTTTCTGGAGTCCGAACCCGATTTAGTCTTTAACCTGCACGTCCACGATCATAATGGCAGCCGGGACCACCTTAACATAGGCTCGGGGAAAATAGATTTCTCCTTCCTCCATATGGTGTCGGGATTACCCTTGATAATTGAGGCTGAACTTAAAGACCATTATCAGGGTTTCAAGAGGAACTACGAGATGTTATTATTGA
>CAZEBT010000005.1:0-25748 GCA_964510485.1 uncultured Dehalococcoidales bacterium
GAGAAGACAATAGTGCTGGCTATAATTATCCAGCTCTTCCTGGCTTCATTCTCATCGGTCATTGTGGTGGGGCTTATGTCCTTCTATGACCCCGACTCCATCGGGCAGAACACGCGAATACCCGTTAATGTGGGCATTGTTGGTGATACAGGTAGCCCGCTCACCGGGTTTTTAAGGGACAGGAATCTGAGGGTGGAGACGTTCACCGATGCCGCTAAGGCGGAGCAGGCGTTCTATTCCGGCAGGGTTGACACGGTTATGCTGATGCCGGAGAACGAAACCGGTGTTGTTGATATGAAGCTCATCCTCCCCGAGCTGGATTCAAAGGCAACGGTCATACTTATGGTATTGAAGGGACCTCTGGAGAAGTACGAGGCTTATCTCCGTGAGATGAATGGCGTAGAGGTAAATTATACGAACCTCGGGGGTAAGTCGCCGACCACCTACGAGTTCCTTTACTCGCTGATAGTTCCGATACTGATGCTCTTCCCGGCCCTCCTGGCGGGAAGCATCGTGATTGATACGGTGTCGGAGGAGATAGAGAATAAGACGCTGGATACGCTCCGTTCAGCGCCGGTATCGCTTAATGAGGTGATTGCCGCCAAGATATTTGCCGTCGTTATTACGGTCCTGGCCCAGTGCTTCACCTGGACTATGCTATTGCGGCTGAACGGTGTCCATATACAGGAACTCGGGCTCGTACTCCTGTTCTGTGGCATTGTCGGTACGTTCGTTTCCCTCGGTGCGGCAATAATTGCGCTGTGTTTCAAGGACAGAGAGAGGTCACAGTTTATGTATTCAATAACGCTCGTGGTCATTACTGGTCTGAGCTACTTCATCAGTCCATCGCCCTTCAATCTTATAGCGAGGCTGGCTACAGGCGACCACTACACGGGTATACATAACCTGGTGATATACCTGGTTCCGCTGATGGTGCTCGGTGCCATATTCTTTAAGTGGTCGGAGAAGCTGGTATCGGCACGGAGCATTAACTAGCTCGTAGCAGTATTTACCTTATTCAGATATAGATGGTGTGTCACATTACGCCTCATATGGGTCATTATCGTGACCCCCTGGGCACTGTGGGGCTATCCCTGTAAGTCAGAGACCTGAACTATCTGGCTCTTGATTGGTATCCCTTTTGACCTTACACGGATTATTACACTGTGAGAAAATCAGAATGACTTTACCAAACAGGAACAGGTGGGAAATGTATGAGAAGTTTGTAAAGGTCTTAAGGCATCTGCACCGTGCTCAGAAAGGCATGACCGGCCTGGAAACAGCTATTATACTGATTGCCTTCGTTACAGTGGCATCGGTACTGGCTTACAGCGTCCTCTCGGCTGGTATCTTCTCAGCGGAAGAGGGTAAGGAGACGGTCTATAAAGGACTGGAACAGGCGGAGGGGGGTCTGGAGGTGTCCAGCGATGTGCTCGGTTTAAGCACCAATCAGACCAAGCTGGACACAGTCCAGTTCTTCATCGGTCTGGCAATCCCTAACGAGGTAGTTGACACCAATGCCATTGTCGTTAACTACTGGGACAAGGATGTGCATGCCGAGGGGTGCGACGTGGCACTGGAGATAGCCAGCGACAGTATTGAGCGGGGAAGTGCCGCTATGCTTGAGAATGATGAGCTGTTTAAGGTTACGGTCACTGTTCCGGCATCGGCCAACGTGGTTGCCTATGAGGATTTCACTGTCCAACTCCTGCCGCCTACCGGTAACTCCGTCACCATATCCAGGTCGTTACCCGGTAGCCTTTTGAAGGTTATGGACCTGAAGTAGGCTGGAGAGAAACGCTGGTTGAAACTTTCCGGGTCTCCAGGGGCCGGTTGATTTTGCGTGGCAGTCAGTAGGCTACTGACATCAGCAGCAGCGGCACCAGGAAGAGCAGTGTGAAGGCAAAATAGACCAGCGTGACGATTAGCAGGACCCAGAGCCAGACAGAAAGCTGTCGCCACGGTCCGGTCGTTGAAACTCTACCCCCAAGGATAAAATCCGCTGCCCGGCGGATAAGGGGGGACCTGTCAGGAGGAAGCTGTGCTGCTATCCCCTCCCCTTGAAGTTGTGAGGGCAACATGGGTATCGCTGCGGTTTCTGGTTTAGATTCCTCCTCTACCCTGTGGGACAGTTGTTTACTCCGCTCCACTTCATCCTCAGTAGCCCTATACTGAGAGTAGAGCAGCCTTTCTACCATTGTGGTAAGCTCGGAGAAGTACCGGCCGGCCGGTCCGAGCACTCTGCCAGTTTCTCTGGTAAATTCCCGCAGTGTCTGCTCAGGTTTCAACAGGGCTCTGGTTATCCGCTGGACCAGTCTGAAAGCCAGGCGATACCGGTAAAAGATTCTGGTCCGGGGCTCCCCGGCGGTTTCATCGCTCTCCTCAATCTCTTCAAGCAGGGCAGAGGAGAGCGTAGTCTCAGGGTATACCGGAGCGGGTTCCGGTTGGGCTACGGCAGCCGTGGGCCTGGCCCTTCGCCATGAATATGCCCTGAGCCTGAATCTCAATCTTCGGGGTAAGAATATGCCGAGCAATACAATAATAATAAGTATGCCGCCACAGTTCACAATATTGATAACAACAATATTCTTTGTGGTGGTAAGGGTGTTGTGCCACGGCTCCTGAGGAATAACCTGTATTTCCAGGTGTTTCTGGCCTATCAAGTCGAACCCCATCCCCCTCTTAATCTCTGTTGCGAAGGTGCCATCCTCGGAGCTTACCAGTTCAACCTGTGATTTACCCAGCCCCATCCTGATTATAGCTCTACTCACTACCCCGACTTCTGAGTGTAGCCTGCCTTCCAGGTTGATTCTCCCCGGTACCACTGCTACCGTGGACGTAGTGATATCAATTGCAGGGGTTGCCCTGGTTACATTAAGAATGGTGCTGGCAACTACCGGCGCATACCTCCCGGCCGGTTCCGCAGATACGGTAATAGTATGTTCGCCTACATCCAGTTCAGGGGCTAGTTTTATCTTTTTTGAGAACTCCTCTACCGTGCTGACCTCAGCGGTAAGCACATCATCAAGATATATTTCAACCCTCCTCTCATCGGGCAGCGGGGACTGACCGTAGTCAAATCTCCCGGTGACAGTGGTTTCCAGGCCGGGATAGGCTTTATCCTCTACTATAGCTTCAAGGTTAGCCTCATAATATAGGACTGACAGCGTTACCCCCGGGCTCGTGGAAGATATGTAAAACCCGATGTCCTCATCCCTGGGGTAGTATAGTGCCTGCAGGTACATATCAGGCATGTACTGGTACGGGACCTGTAGTGTGCCCTGATAGTATCCGCTGGCATCGGTTGTAACGGTGAGAAGAGGGGAGCCATCAATGAGAATGTCTATCTCCCGTCTGGAAAGCCCCGTTCTGCTGGAGGTCAACATACCCTGGAAGCTAATATTGTCCCCCACGAAGGCAACCACCGGCTCCACTTTGAGGGTAATACTGGTTGGTTTTACTGCCTCTACTGACAGTGCTCCTTGCAGCATCTTTTCCAGGATTTCGGCACGTAAATCAAGCATCTGGCGTATTCTGTCAATCTTCTCCAGCACTTCATCATAGGACTTTCTCAGGTCACTCCTTTCTGAAGCCGAAGCTACCTTGAACCACCTGCCGGTAGTCTTGGTAGCCTTATCAATTTGCTCCAGCTCCTGGTTTGCCCGGGAGAATTTGGGGCGGATTTCATCGGCTAGCTGGATAGCTTCTTCAAGCCTGTGCTGGCTCATCAGGGCTCTCAGGCTGTCCAGGTTCTTGTAGATTTCTATCAGCAGGCGGGATGTGCTGATGCTGGAAGCGGCAAAATCACTGGTTGCCTCCTGCAGCTCCTGAGGAATATTGGCAAAGGGCATCTTTTCCAGCCTTGCCTCAACTCCGGTGAGTTCCCTCTTCAATACGAAATCCAGGGAACCGGAGTAATACTGAAATAGGGAGATGCCGCTGAATATCTGCTCGGCTGTTTCCGGGTTCTCATGAGGCACAGCAGCATATGCTGAGGGTATTGTTGTGCAGGCGACAACCAGGCAGGTAATCGCTCCCACTGTCGTCTTCATCAGGTTTCGGGGTAACATCATCTGCCCGGCTACATCCTCATCAGTTTAAGGACTGCTGCCTTGTCTGGATAGTTCATTGTCTAAGCTCCTCGAAGGTTTGCACTATTCTTTTTTTCAGCCGTCTCATTTCTCTTCAAGGGCTTATGACTGGTAAGCTATTATAATCCAGCCAGCTTTGAATAGGCAAGGCCTCCTGCGAAAGGTGAGTGTGAATCATGCTGAGGCGGGAATTTATACCATGAGCCAGCGCCCCTGTTTGTTAGTAGTTCTGGTAAAGCAGGAGCCCCATCTTTACAGGTTCAATCTTTTAGGTGTAAAATAGGCGTGATTGTGGGCGGTTAGCTCAGTTGGTTAGAGCACTCGGTTCACATCCGAGAGGTCGAAGGTTCGAGTCCTTTATCGCCCACCATCGTGGACAGGAAATAGAGTATCTTTTATACGCGGGTTATCTACCTTTCCAGCGAGGCTCTCTCTTTTCCATAAATGCTTTAACGCCTTCGGCATGGTCTTCCGAAGCGGTCAGCATGGAAAAAATGGAGCTACTGGCCTGGAGGTGCTCCTCCATATTCCTCTCCAGACTGCGATAGATAAGCTCCTTGACATTTCGGATAGCGAGGGGGGAACCGCGCATCAGTTTCTTTGCAGTCTCTATCGCCGTCGGCATCAGCTGGTCATTGGGGACTACCCTGGAAACCAGGCCAATCCGTTGCATTTCCTGGGCATCGATTATCTCGCCGGAGCAGACCAGTTCAAGGGCATTGGATAATCCGACGATTCTCGATAGTAGATAAGTACCGGCACCTGTATCCGGCACCCAACCCCGGAGCACGAACACCTGACCCCAGCGAGCACTTTCGGCAGCAATTCTTATATCACAGTGCAGGGTGTATTCTGCCCCAACACCTACAGCAGGACCGTTAATAGCCGCGATGGTTGGTTTGGGTACGTTAACAAAACCCCAGCCAATCTGCCGGTCAAGAGTGGAATGTTTGATTCGTATCCGGCTCGGCCTTTCCTTAGATTCGCCCAGTCCAGATTCAGGACCAGAGAGGTCAGCGCCAGCACAGAAGCCGCGCCCGGCTCCGGTTAGGATAACTACCCTTACCTCATCATCGTTTTTAATTTCCTCCATGATTTCAGCCAGCCGCCGATACATATAGAAGGTACAGGCGTTAAGCTTCTCCGGGCGGTTAAGAGTGATGGTACCAATCCCGTTATCCTTCTGATATAGTATCTGGTCTTCTGCCATATGGTCCTCCTTGCTCATCACTGCCTTGTTTACAGTGAGTATACGTTCACTCGGGCAAGCCGTATTGTAATATCATCTTGTTATGGGTGTCAAGTGAAGGGTTTGTGTGGGTGGTATAATGCAGACTGCGTGGAATCCTTTTCCAGGAGGGCATCAGTCATTCAAAAGTTAAAGCCTCCTGTTCCCCGCCGCAGGAAGTATACAGTCAACCAGTGGCTCTATTGACATTTTCCATCTGGGATAGTAGAATGTGGCGCAGATTAGCCGTACGAGACTTCATCTACACAAGGCTGCTAGCGAGCGGATGTGTTGATTCCGGGGGAATAGGGCGGAAGCTCTGTCACTTAGGCGAGGGCTTTGCTGTGTGAAAATAGGGTATTGGAGTGATAGGGAAGCCAGTCACCAGCTTAATTAAGCGCCACCACTCTATCAACAGGAGAGCAACGTGCGTGCTTATATAATAAGAAGGCTGATGCTAATTATCCCCACCCTGCTTCTGGTGACGATTATGGTCTTTCTCATGGTGCGTTTCATTCCCGGCTCGGTGATAGAGTTGATGGCGGGCGATATGGCGGCGGAATCGGAGCTGGGGGCGGAGGAAATGGTTGGATTCCTCAGGCAACAAATGGGCCTGGACGTGCCAGTCTGGAAGCAGTACCTTAGCTGGCTGGGATTGTGGCAGCACGATGACGGCACTTTCTCTGGTGTATTGCAGGGTGACCTTGGTGATTCACTATGGACGGGCCGCTCCATAACCAAGGAGATAATCGGCAAGATTCCGATATCCTTAGAGCTTGGAATCTTTGCCATAGTTATAGGACTGCTGCTAGCCTTTCCCGTAGGCATATACTCGGCGGTGCGGCAGGATACCGCCGGCGACTATTTAGGCCGTAGCATTGCCATAATGTTTATGGCTGTTCCCGGCTTCTGGATAGCCACCATGGTCGTTGTCCTGCCTTCATACTGGGGTATTCCGCCGGTGGTGGAATACGTTCCTATTACCAAGAATATAGGGCAGAACCTGCGGCAGTTCATAGTCCCGGGATTCCTGATGGGGATGGTCATGTCCGGAGGTACCATGAGAATGATGCGGACGATGATGCTGGAGGTACTGCGGCAGGACTACATCAGGACTGCCTGGTCAAAGGGGCTCAGGGAAAGAGTGGTTGTCATCAGGCATGCTCTGAAAAACGCCATGATTCCTGTGATTACCGTCGTGGGGCTCCAGCTACCTGTTTTGCTTGGAGGCTCGGTTATCATGGAGCAGATATTCGTTCTGCCCGGGATAGGCCGGTTCATGATTGAAGCCCTTGGGCAGAGAGACTACCCGATAATATCGGGGGTAAATTTGATGATGGCTACTGCCATCCTGTTGGCTAATCTTCTGGTTGATATGACCTATGCCTTTCTTGACCCCAGGATTCGCTATAGATAGAGGGAGAAATCGGGAAAATGGCTGGAGACACAACCGGATTAGACGCCGGGGCGATAACCGAGGGGAAGAAACACCGCTTCCTGGTTGACCTGTTTCACCGGTTCATCAGGGAGAAGCCACTGGGCACCGTGGGTGGAATCATTGTCCTGCTATTGCTCTTTACCGGTATTTTTGCTGACCTGTCATGGCTTGGCTTGCCTGATGTGGGTCTCGCCCCCTACGGATATAATGAGACCTGGGTGGGAAGCAAGCTGGAAGGCCCGTCAACCAGTCACTGGTTGGGAACGGACAACGCAGGGCGGGATATGCTCAGCCGTATTATCCACGGGGCTCGCGTCTCCATGTTTGTGGGCCTGGGAGTCAGCATCATTTCGACGGTTCTCTCTGCAATTATAGGTATTGTTTCGGGTTTCCTCGGCGGCAGAGCTGACATATTGATTCAGAGATTCGTTGATGCCTTCATGTGCTTTCCCGGCCTATTTGTACTGATAACAATAATGGCTATTATCGGGCAGGGTATGGTGCAGGTGATACTGGTTCTGGGGATTTGGTACGGCATTACTGGCTCAAGGACAGCCAGAAGTGCTGTTATTGGCATTAAGGAGAACGTCTACATTGAGGCAGCCAGGTCTATCGGTTGTCCCACCGGGAGACTGCTTCTCAGGCACATCCTGCCCAATGTCATGGCTCCCCTGATTATCGTGTTTTCGGCACGTATGGGAGCGGCGATTTTAGTTGAAGCCAGCCTCAGCTTCCTGGGATATGGTATTCCCCCCCCGATTCCCAGCTGGGGGGGTATGCTCAGCGGGTCCGGTCGTCGGTACATGATGATTTCCCCGGGGATGGCTATATGGCCGGGGCTTGCCCTGAGTGTTGTGGTCTACGGTATAAATGTGTTCGGGGATGGACTGAGGGACCTGCTCGACCCGAGGCTAAGAGGTGGTCTCGGGCGCTACTCGGGAGTAAAGAGGAGATTACCCAAACAGCAGGCCCGGAGTGCTGCACAAGACGGAGAACAGAACAAATAGTCTATGAAATGTTAAAGCCTTGGAGATGGGAGGGTTCAAAATGTGAAAATAGATAAGACTAAGTGGATTAATGCCTGCTAAAATTAGGGAGGAGATTCAGATGAAGAGTAAAGCTGTATGGTTGGTTTTGAGCTGCCTGGTGGTAACTGCCCTCGTCCTGGTAGCCTGCGGGCCGGCAGCGGTAGAAGAAGAGGAGGTGGTGCCGGGAGAGGAGGAAGTGGTACCAGTAGAAGAAGAGGAGGGGGAAGAGGAGGAGGTGACACCGGAGCTAGAAGTACCCCGGTACGGTGGGGTGGCTACCGTTGTCCTGGGCGCTGACATACTGGGTTTTGATGAGGCGTATCGCCACCACTATCAGCTCTATACAATCCATCTCACTCATGAGGAGTTGCTCCAGGGAGACTGGACCAGGGGTCCATCCGGCACCGGGGAGACTGACTGGATTCTCGACAGCATGAACCGTATGGAGCATAAAGCAGGCTCTCTGGCGGAGAGCTGGGAGATGCCCGAGAGGGGGAAGATGGTCTTCCACATCCGTAAAGGGGTATACTGGCATGATAAGCCGCCGGTAAACGGCCGGGAGCTGACTGCTGAGGATATTGTCTTCTCTCTCCAGCGGGTATGTAGCGAGCCTCGCTCCTATATAAAGACTAATTACCCTACCCTGGCAGCAACTTCAACATTCACTGCGCCGGATAAGTGGACGGTTGTTATTGAGTCTCCGCCGGAGGAGTATGCCAATGCAGTGACCCTGTTTCCTGATTTTGTCTCAGTAGTGGCGCCGGAAGCAGTCGAGCAGTTCGGGGCTGACATCAATAACTGGGAAAACGCTATTGGTAC
Source organism: uncultured Dehalococcoidales bacterium (assembly GCA_964510485.1). Lineage (GTDB taxonomy): Bacteria > Chloroflexota > Dehalococcoidia > Dehalococcoidales > Fen-1064 > CAZEBT01. The sequence goes on from CAZEBT010000005.1 coordinate 8,605, forward strand.
CGGGGCATTCTTACTCACCGATTTTATATCCAATAGCTCGGCTACCCTGACAAGGAACCCTAGCTACTGGGGAAAGAACCCCATGGGCCCGGGCAAGGGAAACCAGTTACCCTATCTGGACGGCATCAAGATACTAATCATATCTGACGTGTCTACCCGGCTGGCGGCAATACGGACCGGAAAGGTTGACCGGACAAGTCTGGTTCCCTACGAAGACGCCATGCCCATCATTGAGGGCAACCCTGAGCTAAGCTGGAAACAATATATTCCTGATGGCTGCCTCCCCATATATATGAGGACCGACAAGGCGGATTCACCCTTCAGTGACATCAAGGTCAGGCAGGCGTTGATGCTGGCTACAGACCAGCCGAAAATCAGGGACGAGTACTTTCTTGGTGAGGCCGAGATACTCGTCTGGCCGATAATCTACACCAAGGAATATGCGAATGCCTACGTCCCCCTTGAGGAGCTTCCCCAGAATGTCAGGGAGCTTTACGAGTGTCACCCGGACAAGGCAAGACAGCTCCTGGCCGATGCCGGCTATCCGGATGGGTTCAAGACCAGCATAGTATGCTATAACACTCCCACGACGGTGGACTATCTCTCTCAAATTAAGGACATGTGGGCAGAGGTTGGTGTTGAGTTGGAACTTGACGCCAAGGACTGGGCTGTCTATATGGGCAGGACAGTAACCAGGAGCTACGGGGAGTTGCTCTTCGGTTATACTTCGGGCATTGGTACCTACTTCAAGATGATTAACTTCCGTGGTCCCTCTATGTTCAATGGAAGTTACGTTGATGATGCTAATGTTGCCGAGGTATACGAAGCGATGCAGCCTTACGTTGGTGTGGACGAAGCCAAGATTGACCAGATGCATGCCGAGTTGATTCCGTACGTCCTCGAACAGGCCTGGGTGATACCGGGGATAAACGCACGCAACTACATCCTGTGGTGGCCCTGGGTAAAGAACTACCACGGGGAGCTCTACGTCGGCTATTATAATACCTTTTCTTATCTCAAGTATGTCTGGATGGATGTAGAGCTGAAGAAAGCGCTAACCGGGGGGGGATAGAATCGGCCCTCCACACCGGTAAACCGGTGAAGACCTGTTAGTACGACGGGTGGCGGAGGCCAAGAGCTTCCGCCACCTGACTAGTTATAGCGTCACTATAGTGCCGCATCTGTTGACAGTTCAGGGGTTTGCAGCCGGAATAATTCTTAGCTATAAGATGAGGTGAAGGATGGAACAGGCGCTATCCGATGTTAGGGTACTGGACCTGACCCATCATATTGCCGGGCCCTACTGTACCAAGCTTCTTGCCGATTACGGTGCTGACGTGGTCAAGGTGGAAAGGACTGGTGAAGGAGACCCGGCCAGAAGGATGGGCCCTTTCTTTGAGGATGACCCCCATCCGGAGAAAAGCGGCCTCTTCCTTCATCTCGACACCAGCAAAAAGGGGGTTACCCTTAACCTGAAGAGTGAGGCTGGGAAAAAGATTTTCAGGGAGCTGGTCAGGGGGGTAGATATCCTTGTTGAGAGCTTCAGCCCTCGTGTTATGCCCAGTCTGGGGCTGGACTACGAGAAATTGGAGGCAGTCAATCCAGCGCTGGTGATGACCTCCATATCCAATTTTGGTCAGACCGGGCCCTATCGGGACTTCAAGGCTTCGGAGCTGATTCTCTACGGGATGGGTGGTGCTATGAATGAGACCGGCACCCTTGACCGTTACCCCTTGAAGAAGGGGGGCAGGGTAATTCAGTATCAGGCGGGGACCATAGCAGCCGTAGCTACTATGATAGCCCTGTTTGCTAGCCGGGCTCAGGGAGCGGGGCAACACGTGGATGTATCCATCTTCGAGTCCCAGATGGGGACTATAGACAGGAGGATGAGCCATCTCCTGACCTACCAGTATAATAACGAGACCTCATATAGAAAGGACCCTGAAATAGAGTCACCGGGGTTTCCCGTGGGAGTCTATCCCTGCAAGGATGGTTTCTTCCACATTGCGGGGGGCCATGTCTTCTGGCCACGAATCTGTCAGATGATGGACAGGCCTGATCTGGTGGACGACCCCGGATTCTGTACCCCCTTAGGTCAAAGAGACCCGGAGAACCTGGAGAGATTTAGTATCATCTGGTATCCCTGGATAGCCGAGCACACCAAGAGGGAGATTATTGAAGCCGGCCAGGCGGCTGGGGTGCTCTGTGGACCGGTTAACACAACCGAGGACCTGGTAAATGACCCCCACTGGAGCGTCAGGGGGTTCTGGGCTGAGGTTGACCGCCCCTTTACCGGTAGGGTTACCTATCCGGGAGCACCCTTCAAGATGGAGGAGACCCCGTGGCGGGTGAGCCGACCGGCCCCCTTGCTGGGGCAGCACAATGAGGAGGTTTACGGTGGAATTGGATACTCCAGGGAAGACCTGGTGAAGCTGGAGCAGCGGGGGATAATCTAATCGGCGAAGTCTTTACTGAGGGAGGTCTGGACTATGGCTGGGTTACCTCTGGAAGGTATAAGGGTAGTGGATATAACGGTCATATACGCCGGGCCATTTGCTGCTATGAACCTGGCTGACTGGGGGGCTGAGGTTATCAGGGTGGAGTCTATAAAACACTTCCAGGTTCTCACCAGGGGGAGTATAGCGAGGCCACCACAGGAAATTGTTTCCAACCCGGTGCGAACCGGAGGGCTGGCAACCTACTGCCAGCGTGATGTAAGCTTCAGGCCGTGGAACTGCTGGACACTGTTCAATGCCCACGCAAGGAACAAGCTCGGCTGCACCATGGACCTGACACAGCCCCGGGGGAAGGAGCTTTTTAAGAGGCTTATTAAGGTGAGCGATGTTTTCCTTGAGAGTAACGCACCTCATGTTATGGAGAACCTTGGTCTGACCTACGATGTACTGAGGGAGGTGAACCCGAAGCTGATTATGCTTTCCATGCCCGGTTTCGGCAGTTACGGGCCCTACAAGTACTATCGGAGCCTGGGTGTTCACCAGGAATGTTTTATCGGTCACACCTTTCTGAGGGGCTACCCCGATAGTGACCCATCAACCACTACCACTCTCTATCATGCTGATGAAGCCGCCGGGGCTACTGCCGCCTTCGCTGTTTTAGCCGCTTTGCACTACCGTAATCGCACCGGAAAGGGGCAGTTTATTGATATGGCGCAGGCTGAGGCTACTATGCCCCACCTGGGTGAGGCTATTATGGACTACACCATGAATAAGCGTGTCCAGACCAGTACGGGGAATCGCCTCCCTGGAGCGGCACCCTGCGGTTGTTATCGGTGCCGCGGCGAGGACCGCTGGATAAATATCACGGTTACCTCGGACGGGGAGTGGGAGGGGTTGTGCCGTGCCATGGGTAACCCCGAGTGGGCTAATGACGACAGGTTTTCCGACAGCCTGAGCCGGGGTGAGAACCAGGATGAGCTGGACAGACGTATTGAGGAGTGGACCGTGAAGCAGAACCACTATGACCTCATGTACCTGTTACAGGGAGAAGGCGTTCCTGCCGGCCCGGTCATCTTTGAGGACGATGCCTATACTGACCCTCACCTCAGGGAGCGAGGTTTCTTTGAGGAGCTTACCCACGAGGAGTGTGGCACCCATCTTTACCCCGGGCTGGGGTGGAAGATGTCCAAAACGCCCAATCATCTCCGGCTGCCGCCAGTCCGTCTGGGTGAGCATAATGAGTATGTTTACAAGCAGCTCCTCAAGGTATCCGATGATGAGTACGGAGAGCTGGAGAAAGAGGGTCATATTGGCATGGACTACGTGCCCGAGATGCCCTAGGGAGAAAGACCCGGGGTGATTCTTCTTTAGTCAGGCCGAAGACGTACCGTCACTACAGGTTGCCGAGTGCTGAAGTGTAGTTTTCAAAGGTGGTGAAATCAAAAAGCACGAAGACTACCTTCCTGATTGAGGTTACCCTTCCCTTGAGAAATGCAGCCACGGCGTTTATCGCCACCCTGGCTGCCTCAGCTACCGGGTAGCCATAGGCGCCAGTGCTTATTGATGGAAAGGCAACACTGCTTAGATTGTTCTCGGCGGCTACCCTGAGGCTCTCCCGATAGGCACTGGCCAGTAGCTCAGGCTCTCCGCTGTTACCCCCGTGCCACACCGGTCCCACGGTATGAATGACTAACCTTGCTCTGAGATTCCCCCCGGTGGTAATCACCGCCTGACCGGTTGGTAACCGCCCCTGCCGGGATACGATTTCCCTGCATTCTTCCAGAATAGCCGGGCCTCCAGCACGGTGGATGGCACCATCCACACCACCACCACCCATCAGGCCCTGGTTGGCGGCATTAACGATGGCATCGGTGGTCTGCCGTGTAATGTCTCCCTGGATTATGGATAGCCTTGCCTGGTTAATGCTCAGTTCGGTGGCTGGATTCTCCATAGCCTTACCCTCCTGTATCGCTATTCCTGGCCAGATCCGGGGTTTCAAGCGCCTATTTTCTTATCTTTTTAACTTCCTCGACTATTCTCGGTAGAATTTCGCCGGTTTTCCCCGTGATTATGTAGTCAGAGACCATTTCGTGGGTTAGAGGTGTTGGCTCGGCATTCACCTCAATGATGGTTACTACCGGGGCTTTTTCCACGGCATATACACCGGTTTCAGTTTTCTTTTCTACTTCCCTTGTTCTCTGTCTGGCTACCCTGGGCAGGTTGGCGAAGGGATAGACTACGGCTGATGTCCCGCAGATTAGCATCAAATCACATCTCCAGGCTTCCTCCAGGCTCCGGTGAGCAACGTCACTGGGAATTGGCTCTCCAAAGCCGACAGTGTCGCCTTTTACTATGCCCTGACATACCGGACAGCGGGGAGGTAGCTGGTCTTCCTCTATTAACCTTTCCAGGTCAAATTCGTCGCGCCTGAACCTTGAGTTACAGGAGATACACCTTAGCTTGGTAAAGCTGCCGTGATATTCGTACAGGTTCCGAATCCCGGCCTTTTCGTGAAGGCCATCAACATTCTGGGTGATTACGCACTTAAGAACCCCCAGCTTCTCAAGTTCAACCAGGGCATAGTGACCGGAATTCGGCGTTGCCTGTCCCAGGTCTCCCAGGGCACTCCTGCTGGCCAGCCTTTCCTGCCACCACCCCTTAGGGTCTTCCAGGAACGTCTGGTAGCTCTGGTAGGCTCTTCTTTCAGCCTCGGGGTTCTTTGTCCAGACACCCTGAGGTCCCCGAAAATCAGGTATCCCTGACTCTGTTGACATACCGGCTCCGGTTAAGGCAATGGCATATTCTGCATCGGTTAGGTCCCTGGCGGCCCTTTCAATCAGTCTTTCCATGGCTTACGTCCTCCCTTGCCTTTTTCATTGATATGCTCTGACAAACTCCTCATACTATATAAATATGTAGATTAACAGACGCAGGCATGCCGATGAAATTTGACCACCACCGGGTGAATCATAGCCCGGATGCTTTAATTTCTCAAGGGCTACTTGGCGGCAATGGGGAAGAACAGGGAACCATTGACGGGGTAGATAAGCTCCAGGAAAACAACCGCACCGTTATCAGCAGGGTTGCGGAAGGTCAGGGTATATGTTGTTCCCTGCTCCTGAACAGCCACAAAGACAAACCGGTCGGAGGTTAATCTCGCTGGGGCTTCCGTACCCGGAGCCTGTGCCTCATAAATCAGCGAATTACCCGCTATCTGAAGAGATATATCCTCACCCTCCTCAAGATAGAAATAGCCTTCTACCCTGTCCCCGTAGGCTAGCCTTAGCAGTACCAGGGATTCCTCACCGGCACCTACGTGGACCCTTGCCTGGTCCATCTGCCAATTTTCGGCAAGCTCTGCCCTCCTGACTATGTCCGGTCCTTTCTGGGACGAGGACTGTGTCAGTCCAGATATTTCGGAACACCCAAGAACAGACACCAGAAATAATGCTATAGCTGCGGTTAGAATACCCTTAATCATCTCCTGGCTCTCCATTAATTTAGTTTACTAATGTAGTTTATTAGAGAAATGGATAATATGCAAGTGGCTACCTGACCTCATCAGTTATCTGACATCCTTCAGAGACTCAGAAAGCTCGCCTTCGATAGCCTTGATTTTTCCCTGTCCTGTCTCTTTCGTCATAGCCAGGGTAGCAATTGCGACAGTGGACAGAGCCGCCTCTCAGGGATATTGGCAACAGGCACCTGTTTGTCAAGGAGGTGCACGTATTTTGAGATTTGGTATCAATGCTTTATAATACTGAGAAGGGTGCAGGGCCCGGCAGCCTGGAAGAAAAACAAGCGGGGTGGTCTACGGTGAAGCTGAGAATCTCGGTACTTCTGATGATAGGTGCAGTGCTGATGGCCTGTTCGTGCCGCGTTGCCGGAGAGGCTGGTGGGGAGTACATCTCGGGAACATCGGCGGGGGATGCCGAAACACTAAACTGGATTCTGGCTGCCGATAGCACCTCGCATGGCTATGCCGGGCACACCCTGGACTCCCTGGTTACCTATGATAACGAGTGGCGCGTTCAGTTGCGGTGCGCAGCCAGGGATGTTGAGGTAAGCGAGGATGGTCTTGTCTATACTGTAACGATAAGAGACGACCTGAAGTGGAGCAGTGGCTCCAGGGTTACTGCTGAGGACTACGTATACACCCTGAAAAACCTGATGTGCTCCGACTGGCTCAATTATCCCTACAAGAGCGATTGGCAGGAAGAGGTAGCTGGCGAAACGGTGTTTATCACCCCCGGGGTGGTTGATGAGGTCACCTTTACCTTAACTCGCCAGACAGTTGACCCGGAATTCATATATACCGTGCGTGGTTTGACACCCTATCCCAAATATATTGCCGTTAAATATGAGGGCGATGTTGAAGCCTTTACCCAAGCCCCCGAATTTAATAATTTAACCTACACCGGAAACCTTGGTCCGTACAGGTTTGTGGAATGGATAAGGAACGACAAGTTTGTCCTTGAGCGGAACCCTGAATATTACCTGGGCAGGGATACTGGAGCCCCCTACTTTGAGAAATACACCATTAAGATGTTTGGCTCTCCGGCTATATGTCATGCTGCTCTTGAGGCGGGGGATATTACCTATACCGGGATTGACCCTGATAAAGTAAGCAAGTTTGAAAAGATGGAGCGGGTCAATGTCTATACCGTGCCTACCAGCGGCTATCTGCTAATGGCTTATAATATGAGGGACAATGGCTGGGAAGGACTCAGGCATGAGGGGGTCAGACAAGCCCTGTCTCTGACTGTTGATAAGGAGATGATGATAGAGCAGGTAATGTATGGCTTTGGCGAGCCTGCCTTCAGCTTTATCCCCAGACCATCGCCGTGGTATGAAGATAAGGGTCTGGCTAAATACGGGGTTAAACCGCTAATGGATAGGGAGAAGGCCGGGGAATTGCTCCTTGATGCAGGTTACGCTACCAGGAAGGCTGATGGCAGCATTGAGGTCACTGACAAAGAGGGTAAACCCGTAAGGCTTACCCTGGTGACCAATGCCGGTAACGAGCTGAATGAAAACGTGTGTCATTTCATAAAGCAGGAACTGGCGGCTATTGGCATTGAGGTGGAGCTTAAGTTTGTCCCCTGGGCAACCGAGTTGCGAAAGTATCTCATGAATAAGGTGCCTGGCTCGGAGCAGGAACCGAGGTACAATAACGGCGTGGGCGCAGTAAGCGAGGAGCCCTGGGACATACTGGTAATAATCTTTAGTTCTAACCCCCTTTCGCCTTCGGGGTCAAATGTCTTTTATACTACCAAAGGCGGCCTGAACTTCTGGGGTTATTTCAATCCCCAGGTTGATAGTCTGTTCCAGAGGGTGAAGTCAGAGGAAGCACTGGACGAAGAAGTCAGGAGAGAGCTATATGCCGAGCTTTCACAGCTTATCTCCGAGGAGCAGCCGGTAAACTACCTGGCTTTCCAGCTGGCAACCCCTGGCTTCCAGAGTAACGTTAAGGGGATAGAACCGGGTATAAATATGGGCTACAACTACTACCTGTGGTATTTTGAGTAACCTTGCCTGCCTCAGATTCCAGGCTCTTTGGTAGTGCCCATGAGAAAGAACTGGCTTAGAGATTACACCATCAAGCGCCTGTTCTACGCTATAATTATTGCCTGGGGAGTCCTGACGATTACCTTTATTCTGGTGAGGGTTGGCCCCAGCTCACCAGCCGATAAGTATCTGGCTAATATAGCCGCTCGTGGTCAGGATGTATCTCAGGTGGTGGCAGCCGTAGAGGCCAGATATGGGCTGGATAAGCCAATATATGAACAGTACATTAATTATATTGGTAATCTGGTGCGCGGGGACTGGGGCTGGTCTTTCAGCACGTCGATGCCAGTAATGGAGCTTATCAAGACCCACTGGGTTTATTCCTTTCAGCTAATATTGCTAAGCTCTGTCTTTGCCGCTTTACTCGGTATCTCAATTGGTATTCTCTCCGCCGTCAGGCAATACAGCAAGACCGATTATATAGCGACCTTTTTCTCTTTTATTGGTATATCTATCCCCAATTTTTGGCTGGGCGTGATGCTTATTCTGGCCTTTTCGGTGCAGCTTGGGCTGTTTAAGACCTATTATGATACCGGCATTCCCCTCTTTTCCCTGGCTAACCTCAGGCAGCTAATCCTGCCGGTAGTTACCCTGGGCACCGGTATGCTTGCCGGCTATGTCCGCTATACCAGGTCAGCCATGCTGGACAATTTGAGGAAGGAGTTTGTCAGGACAGCACGGGCTAAGGGGCTCCCGGAAAGAACGGTCATCGGCAAGCATGTCTTCCGAAACGCTATTCTTCCCCTGGTAACCATTATCATGTTTGACCTGGGCAGTATCGTGTTTGGCGGTGCCTACCTGACCGAGATTATCTTTGGCATCCCGGGCCTGGGGCAGATATCCTTTAATGCTATCTTTGCTGACGATTATGCTGTGGTCGTAGCCGTAACCCTTATTTCAGCATTCCTGATTTTGATGATTAACCTGGTTACTGATATTACCTACACTTATCTTGACCCGAGGATAAGATATGACTAAATGGCTGGAGAGTGTCAGCCGTATAAACCGGAGGGTTGGCGGCATCAGGAAGCTGGTTCTCATCCTGCTGGCTGCCTTTCTCTGCGTGGTTCTCCTGCTGGATATCTTTGTGATAGAGAGGGTGTTCGACCCGCTGGTCTATCTCTATATAATCCTGGGTACGCTGGCTGTCCTGTACGTGATATACCCCCTCTATGCCAGCCGTCGGCTGACCGGGTACTACTGGGAGAGATTTAACCGGAATCGGCTGGCGGTTGGAGGCCTGGCTTTCATTCTGTTCCTGGTCCTGATGGCTTTAATTGGACCCCTATTCACCACTGACCCGACTGTGGTGAACTTTGAGGAGAAAAACCTGCCGCCGGTGGGTTTCACTATCGAGGAATCGGTGTACAGCACGGAAACGCAGCAATTTGTTACTGAAACAGTTGCCGGGACAGGTCAACATCTGCTGGGCACCGATAACAAGGGCAGGGATTTGCTGGCAATGATAATTTCTGGTACCAGGGTCTCCTTGCAGGTTGGCCTGTTCGCCACGGGCATAGCTGTAGCCCTGGGTACGCTTATCGGTGTCATATCTGCCTATTTAGGCGGTAAGGTGGACAATGTTCTGATGAGATTCACCGATGTTATGATGACCTTTCCCTTCTTCCTCCTGCTGGTGTTCATCGTCTTTATCTTCGGTCCCAACCTGGTCTTTATTGTTGTGGTAATCGGTCTGACCGGCTGGACGGGGACTGCCCGGTTGATCAGGAGTGAGGCTCTATCCCTGAGGACACGAGAGTACATTATGGCTTCCAAAGCCCTTGGGGCAAATAATAGCCGCATTATCCTGGCGCACCTTGTTCCTAATGTAATCAGTCTGATAATAGTTATTGCCACCCTGTCCATCCCGGGGATTATTCTGGCGGAGGCAGCGCTTAGCTTTATTGGTCTGGGTGACCCATCAGTGACCAGCTGGGGGATGGTGCTGAGAGCCGGTCAGCAGAATCTGGATACCGCCTGGTGGGTAGCCGTAGCCCCGGGGGTTATGCTCTTCGTTACCGTCCTCGCCTTTAATTTCATGGGTGACGGGCTCAGGGATGCCTTTGACCCCAGGAGTGTAGTGTGATATGGAAGAGGCAATCTTAAGCGTTAAAAATCTAAGGACCTGCTTCTTCACCAAGCGCGGTATTGTCAGGGCGGTGGACGGCATTGATTTTGACCTCCTGAAGGGCGAATGCCTGTGTCTGGTAGGTGAATCTGGCTGCGGAAAGACTGTGACCGCGCTCTCGATTCTGGGCTTGATTGATAAGCCACCGGGACGGGTGGTTGGCGGCGAGATATACTACAAGGGTGCCAATCTGCTGGAGTACCCCGGGGAACAGATAAGGCACATTAGGGGCAGAGAGATTGCCATGGTCTTTCAGGATGCGCAATCAGCGCTGAACCCGGTATTTACCGTAGGCGACCAGATAGCGGAGCAGGTAAGGCTCCACTTGGGCAAGAGCAGCCGTGAGGCAAGGGAGATGGTCGTAGGTCTGCTGGGTGAGGTGGGCATACCATCGCCAGAAGAGGCGGTCGGCTATTACCCTCACCAGCTATCGGGGGGAATGAAGCAGAGAGCCATGATAGCCATGAGCCTGTCCTGCGACCCGCAAATTCTTATCGCTGATGAGCCAACCACAGCCGTTGATGTGACCATTAAAGCCCAGATTCTGGACATTTTTCAGCAACTCAAGGAGTCCCGGCAGATGTCCCTCCTTTTCATAACTCACGAGCTGGGGGTAGTCTCTGAAATTGGAGACAGGGTGGTAGTAATGTACGCCGGCAGGCTGATGGAAACATGTGCTGTTGCCGAATTGCTGGATAATCCGAAGCACCCTTACACCACAGGTCTGCTCAGGTGTCTACCTGAGATGACACGGGGGGAGGACAGGCTGGAGTCCATACCGGGGACTGTACCCAGCCTTATGGAGCCTATTGACGGCTGTCTTTTTCATCCCCGCTGCGCCAGTGCCATGGCTATCTGCCGCCGGGAAAAGCCGCCGCCGGTCACTGTTAACCAGGGGCACACCGTTTTCTGCCACCTGTATTCTCATTTAAGGGACTGAAACTATGGTGAACGATAACCTTCTGGAAGTAAGAGACCTGAAGAAGTACTATCCGGTTACCGGAGGGCTGTTTTCTCGCCATCTTGGTGATGTCAGGGCAGTAGATGGTGTATCACTGTATATCAAGGGTGGGGAGACCCTGGGGCTGGTCGGTGAATCTGGGTGTGGTAAGTCAACACTGGGCAGGACGATACTGAGGCTGGAGGAGCCAACCGGGGGAGAGATTATCTACCGTGGAGCCGATATCACCAGGCTGGATAAGGGGGGATTGAGAGAACTGCGGAAGAAAGTACAGATAATATTTCAGGACCCCCAGTCTTTTCTCGACCCCAGGATGACAGTTGGTCAGTCTATTGGTGAAGGTCTGCTCATCCACGGCATGAAGGATGAGCAGGAGCGGGAACAGAGAGTAGCCGGGATACTGGAGCGGGTTGGCTTGGAAGGGCAGCACGCCTTATGCTACCCTCACGAGTTTAGCAGTGGACAGAGGCAGCGAATCGGTATCGGGCGGGCTCTTATTTTGAATCCTGAGCTTATTATCGCTGATGAGCCGGTAAGCGCTCTGGATGCTTCTATCCAGGCTCAGGTCTTGAATTTAATGATGGACCTTCGGGAGGAATTTGGTCTTACCTATCTGTTTATTGCTCATGATTTGTCAGTGATAAGGCATGTGTCTCACCGGGTGGCTGTAATGTACCTGGGTAAGATTGTAGAGCTCGCCGAAAAGAATGAAATTTTTCAAAGGGCGCTTCACCCCTATACTGAGGCGTTATTGTCCGCTATCCCCAGTGTGAGGCAAAAGAGGTCAGCAAGGATAGTTCTTCCAGGTAGTGTTCCTTCACCCCTGAACCCACCGGCAGGGTGCCGCTTTCACACCCGCTGTCATCGGGTGTTACCGGTGTGCCGTCAGGACGAGCCACCTCTCAGGGATATTGGCAACGGGCACCTGGTGGCATGCCACCTGGGCGAAGTGTAACCGGCGGGAAATGCCGTGATATAAATCTCCGGCATCTTTCATTGATTGTATCAGAAAAATACCCCTCATCGTTCAGAGTGCCCTCAGCAATCATGGCACCGGCAACTATGGGGCAATTGTGTCCTGTGCTGATATCAATACCTTTATGAAACCTTAACGAAATATTTATGTTTCCTTTATACTCTTTATAGAACTCCGTACCGTCTTGTGGTAATCTAAGTGTGGGATAGTGTACGAACGAGAAGTGTGTCAGGTTCACGAGCCGTACACCAAGTGTAAGTGCAATGAATAACTGGCTTTCCAGGCCGGTACTAATATCTTTAGTACTGGTGCTGGTTTTACTTGCCACTAGCTTTAGTGTGGCACGGGCAGACCCCGGCTGGTATACCACTGGCTGGCAGTACCGCAAGGAGATAACCTTTAACAGTGCCAATGTCTCTGCCAACCAGACGGATTTTCCAGTTCTCATAAGTCTGACCGATGCCGACCTGGCAGCCCGTGCCCAGAACGACGGTGACGATATCCTCTTTACTGATTCCGGTGGGGCAAACAAGCTGAGCCACGAGATAGAGAGGTTTGACGGTGATAGTGGAGAACTGGTCGCCTGGGTCAAAGTCCCCAGCCTTTCCTCTTCCAGCAATACTGAAATCTATATGTATTACGGTAATACCGGGGCCGGTAACTCAGAAAATGTAACCGGCGTCTGGGATTCCAATTACAGGATGGTTCAGCATTTGCATGAGACATCAAAGACGGGTGGCGCCTATAACGACCATCTTGATTCTACCTCCAATGACAACGACGGCGAGGCACAGAATGGTGTCTCTATGAATGGTACCGGCAAGATGGACGGGGCTGATATTTTTGATGGTGGGGATGATTACGTTGACCCTGGCACGCCATTTCAGGCAACCTTCCGGGGTAGCTTCTCAATTGAAGCCTGGATAAAACCGGACGATGGAATACCTGCCTCCAAGAACTCAGTTGTGGGTACTACAAATTCCGATTCTTCAGACAGGATGAATGTTGAATCACCAAGAGATACCGGGAAGATAGGATTTTTCTACGAGTCAAATAATATTCAGGCAAGAGCCATGACAGCTAATGCTGTATTCTCTAATGGTGCCGAGAGCTGGCACTACGTAGTGGTGGTTGCCGATAGTGCTGCCAGTGGTCCCGGTGCCCACAAAATATATTTTGACGGCGTTAACCAGGCATTGGATGGCACTGATGATGGTGATAACTCGGCTGTTACCTATACTGACTGGACATCCAGCGATAATCTCTGGGTGGGTGCTTATAATCAGTACGGAAATGGTGCCAACTGGTTTGATGGACTCATTGATGAAGTACGCATGTCGGATACTGCCAGAAGCGCCAGCTGGATTCAAACCTCGTATAACAACCAGAGTGACCCGTCCAGTTTCTACAGTGTGGGTTCAGAGGAGACCACAGTGTCTGCTGTAGCGGTCGGTGGAGAAATTTATCGCATCAATAAGCTCAAGGTCTTAGCCCCGTGGCTTGGCTTGATGCTGACTCTCCTTTTAATTGTCGGCGGGAGCACCCTATTAATAAGGCGCACTCTGGTAGCCAGGGCTGATAAAAAGAGGCTATGACACGCCCCTTTATAATTACATTCCTGGCGCTGTCCATCTTAATAACGCCGGCGCTGGTCTCATGTGGTGACTCCTCATCAGCTAACCACAGTTCGGAGCTCAAGGCAGCGATTGTTGACCAGCTTGACTGCGTTAAGCCAGCCCCGGAGTTCGTTGAGCAGGCAAAGGGCATTCTTGAGGCTTACGGTTTTACTGTTGATATCTGGCGGGGTGATGAGGTTACCGTAAGCCTGTACCGGGAACTGCCCGCACATGGCTACAAGCTAATCTTATTCAGGGCACATCTGGGGGTCTTATGCCTTGTAGGAGAATCAGAGGTAATACCTACTGAAACAACGTGTCTCTTCACCGCTGAGCCCTACACCACCACGAGACATGTATTTGACCAGTTAAACGGGACCGTGCTGGAAGGCCAGATGACTGAGGAGTACCCAACCGTTTTTACCATCAGCCCTGAATTTGTTACTGACACGATGACAGAGAGGTTTGACGGAACTGTTATATTGATGATGGGCTGCGCCAGTTACTACCTTGATGATATGGCCAGCGCCTTCGTTGAAAAAGGGGCATCGGTCTATGTGGGCTGGAGCGCCACAGTTACCGCCGATTACGTTGATGCGGCTGCTCTGAACTTAATTGATAAGCTGTGCACCAAGGGACGGACAGTAGAGCAGACAACCTCTGAGACGATGGGTGAGGTCGGGCCAGACCCGTACTATCGTGCTGGTCTGGAATACTATCCGGCTAAAAGTGGCAGCAAGACCATCGGGAGACTTATCAGGTAGAGTCTCCCGTATGTTATTTTTATAGCCTGCCAGCCCGGGACCGGGTTTCCTCCCCAGGACGTCAGCTAGTCCACTTCAAGCAGTCACAGACATTCCCTCCTGATGATAATTTAACGTAATGTTTATGAATCTTACATGAATATTTACGGGTTCTTTATGTGCTTGCGGGTAGACTTTCGGTACCAGGAATCGTCAGAGCTAATCAACCGAAAGTCTACAAATGAAGAGAGCATACAGAGAGCTATTGCGGTGGGTCTTGGTAGTGGCTTTGGTCTTTGCTGCTATCGGGGCAGGTGTGGCCCGAGCAGATTCTACCTGGACCCAGACAAGCCAGTCGGATTTTGAGGCCGGGACTCTTTTTCAGGTCGATACCAGCAGCAGCCCCGGCGATGTTAGGCTGGCTGCGAGTGGGGTGGGGAGCAACTATATCTATGCCTTTCGCGGGCACCGCTCAAAGGACTTCTGGAGATATGACACTTCCGCTAATTCCTGGGTCTCACTGGCCGATGCCCCGGATAAGGTTGAAGAGGGTGGCTCCCTTGCCTGCAATGGTATCAACTACATCTATGCCTTGCGGGGAAATGATACAAAGGACTTCTGGAGATATGACATCCCGGCTAACTCCTGGACAACGCTGGCCGATGCGCCGGAGAAGGTAAGGTATGGCGGTGCCCTTGCCTACGATGGCAGCAGTTACATCTATGCCTTGCGGGGAGATGATACCAAGACCTTCTGGAGATATGATATCTCGGACAACTCCTGGACAACACTGGCCAATGCGCCAGGCTGTGTAAGAGGTGTAGAAGAGGGCGGTGCTCTTGCCAGTGACGGCAGCAACTACGTCTATGCTCTTCGGGGTAACTACTCCAGGGACTTCTGGAGATATAATATCTCGGACAACTCATGGACAACACTAACCCATACCCCGTGCAGGGTGAGAGATGGCGGTGCCCTTGCCTACGATGGCAGCGATTACATCTATGCCCTGCGGGGCAACTGTTCAAAGACCTTCTGGAGATATGATATCTCGGACAACTCCTGGATATCTAGAGCCAATACGCCGCATAAGGTAAATGGGGGTGGTGCCCTTGCCTGCGATGGCAGCAGTTACATCTATGCCTTGCGGGGAAATGATACAAAGACCTTCTGGAGATATGATATCTCCGCCAACTCCTGGACATCTAGAGCCAATACGCCAGACGAAGTAGACTGGGGGGGTGCCCTGACTATGGGAGGGGTGTCCTACCAGAGCTCAGGTACTCTGACTTCCTCGGCTCATGACACCGGCAGTAGTGCCAACTTTGGTGCCATTTCCTGGAGTGACACCAGTCCAGCAGCAACAACGGTGGAGTTTCAGATAGCCACCAATAGTGACAATTCAACCTGGAATTTCAGGGGGCCCGATGGCGGTGCAGGGACTTACTATACTTCAGGCGGTAGTGGTATCTGGACAGGTCACGACGGTGACCGCTACATCAAATACAAAGCCTTTCTCAGCACCACTGATACCAGCCAGACACCCAGCCTCCACGATGTCAGTATAACCTATACCCAGCAAATCGCATTACCGGCGGTAACGACTGCTAATGCCACTCTGGTGGAGGAGACCGCGGCTACCCTCAACGGGACACTGGACAGTGATGGTGGCGAGGCCTGCCAGTACCGGTTCGTCTACGGGACAAGCGAGAGCGGGCCTTATCCCGATAGCACAGGGTGGACGGGTAGTAAAACCACCGGGCAGTCATTCAGTGCCGACGTCACCAGCCTTGGTGAGGGAATCAAGTACTATTTCCGGGCACAGGCAAGGAACAGTGCCGGTGCCACCAGTGGCTCTGAACTGCACTTTCTGACCAAGCCTGATGCACCAGATTCTTTCTCAGCGGTTGTGGTCGGCGATACCCAGATAGACCTCAGCTGGACAAAGGGGGATGGTGCCGATAAGACCCTGGTGCTCCGGAAAGAGGGCAGCTACCCCGGCGATAGGAGTGATGGCGACCAGGTCTATTTTGATGCTGGAACGAGTGTGTCAGATACCGGCCTGTCTCCGGGGGTGACCTATTACTACCGGGCATGGTCAGAGGCCAGTGGTTGCCAGCAATGGTCTGACGGCTACGCTTCAGCCAGTGCCACTACCGGTGGCGGAGAAGTGCCCATGGCTGTAGGCGGGATAGTGTATCCTGTGAACAAGGCTCGTGTTCTGGCACCCTGGCTAATCTTAATCCTGACACTGTCCGCAGCTATTGCCGGAGGCACCCTCGGCTTGAGAAAAAGTGCCTGGCGCCGGCGGCTGTTTGCCAGGACAAAGGCGCACATCACCAGGTCTGTCGGGTAGAACAGCCTCAATTCTGGTATTGCCCCCTCTCAATTTGCGCCACTCTTTCTGGTTTCCTGTTGACTTATTTGGTTGGCTATATTAGAGTGTAGTTGGGTCAAGTAAACCGGGTGACCGCCCGCCTCAGGTGGGAGGAAAGTCCGAGCTCCACCGGGCAGGATGCTGGGTAACGCCCAGGAGGGGTGACCCTACGGAGAGTGCCACAGAAACATACCGCCAGCGGCTGGCTACCGTGCAGAATGGTATATTGAGGCTGGAAATCAGGGTTGTTAAGAGCGGTAGTCGGCGCGGGTAAGGGTGAAATGGTGAGGTAAGAGCTCACCAGCGGCTGGGTGACCAGCCG
>CAZEBT010000006.1:0-9034 GCA_964510485.1 uncultured Dehalococcoidales bacterium
CGCAATCTGATGTACGATGGCAACCTGTCGTATGCACTCTGGAAGATGCAGCGCCTGGGTATCAGAGGGAGCGACGGCAGACGGTTACCGGGCATCCAGAACTTACTCCAGCGGCTGCGCCAGAGAAAGCAGGGCCAGCTGGATAAATACAAGCTCAGCTCGGTGCTGGATGAAATCCGCCAGAAGCTGGACAACATATTGAAGACGGAGCGGCAGGGAATCCAGAGGAGGCTGGACGAAGCCAGGCAGAAGGCTGAGGAGGATACCCCCGGGGTAAGCCCGGAAATGGGGCAGAAGCTGCTGGAGACCGTCCGGGATGTGGCGGAACAAAACCTTGCCAAGCTGGATAGCCTGCCGAGCGATATTGGCGGGCAGATAAAGGAACTGACCCAGTATGATTTCATGGACGAGGAAGCACGGCGACAGTTCCAGGAACTGATTGATATGCTGAAGAAACATGCAATGGCATCATATGCCCGGGACCTGACACAGCAATTGAAAGATATGGACGCTACCTCACTGGCCAATATAAGGCATCTGGTTGAGGCTATAAACCAGATGCTGGAACAGCGTATGAGGGGTGAGGAGCCTGATTTTGACAGTGTCATGCAGCAGTTCGGTGATTTCTTCGGTCCCCAACCGCCCCAGAGCCTCGATGAGCTGATAGAGCGTATGCAGAGCCAGATAGCCCAGGCACAGTCACTACTGGATAGCCTGTCACCGGAAGATAGGCAGGCACTGGAAGACCTGATGCAGTCAATGCTTGATGAAGCCACCCAGTACGAGCTGGCCAAGATGGCAGCCAATCTGGAGGCCCTGTCCCCCAGCGAAAAACTGCCAAGGAACTACCCCTTCTCCGGTGAAGAGTCCATCTCCTACATGGAGGCGCTGAGGCTGATGGAAATGCTGCAGGACATGGACAAGCTGGAGGCACAGCTCAGGAATGCTCAGTTCAACCACTCCCTGGACTCCGTGGATGAACAGATGGTCAGAGAGCTAATCGGTGATGAAGCAGCCGAGGAGCTGGAAAGGCTGCGCAACATAACCCGCACCCTGGAGGAAGCCGGTTATATCCGCCGCAAGGGTAACAGGTATGAACTGACACCCCGCGGTATCCGGAAAATCGGGCAGAAAGCCCTGAGCGACGTGTTTGCCCAGCTCAGGAAAGACCAGCCGGGACAGCATAATATAAATGTGAAGGGCGCTAGCAGTGAGAGGATAGATGAGACCAAGCAGTATGAATTTGGAGACGCCTTTCAGCTCCACCTGGAGAAGACCCTTATGAATGCCCTCCACCGTGAGACACAGCCACCACCGTTGAAATTGAGCCTGGAGGACTTCGAGGTGTTCAAGTCAGAGCAGCTAACGCGGTCAGCGACTGCTCTAATGCTTGACCTCAGCCTATCCATGCCAATGCGCGGCAACTTCCAGGCAGCCAAGCAGGTAGCCATTGCCCTCGATGGGCTTATCAGGAGCCAGTACCCGAAAGACAGCCTCTACATAATAGGTTTCTCCAGCTACGCCCGGCAGATAAGGAAGGATGAGCTAGCCTATATGGGCTGGGATGAGTTTGACCCGTACACCAATATCCAGCACGGTCTCTCACTGGCCAGAAAGCTGCTTGCCCGGGAGAGGTGCAGCAACAAGCAGGTAATACTGGTTTCAGACGGCGAACCCACGGCACACGTTGAGGGTGGAGACATCTACTTCCAGTATCCCCCCAGCCTGCGCACCATCCAGCTAACACTGAGAGAGGTAACGAACTGCACAAGGCAAAACATAGTAATTAATACCTTCATGCTCGGGCAGAGTGAATTTCTCAACGCCTTCGTCACCCAGATGGCACGGATAAACAAGGGACGTATCTTCTTCACCAGTGCCGATACCCTGGGACGATATATGCTGGTGGACTATATCTCCAGCAAGAGGAGAACAGTCGAGTAGAGATACACTATTCCCTCTTCCGGTAATAGTCCAGCAATTTCCTCGCCGCCCGGGCTGCCCGGCTGACGCTGGGATAAAAGGGAATACCGGCCTCTATAAGCTCGGTCCTGGTTTTGCTCAGCTCCGTCCAGCGCCAGAACTCGTAGTCCTCGACACCCGGACTCTTGTCCCCTACCACCACCAGCAATGGCTTGGAGCTGGTTTTCCCTATCATAACATAGCCGGCGGCCTCGGCTCTGAGCCGACCAACCATTTCTTCTTTTCTGGTGGGTCCTCCCTCACTTACATTGCCAATGAGGAGGTCAAAGTCTGGACTGGCAGCCATCATCTGCAATATATCAATATGACTGAACCCGAAACCACCCGTGATTGACGCATCCGTGGGGTTGCCAATCCAGTCCCATATCGGGTTACCCCTGCTCCTCAGTTCCTCCCGGATTTCCGGTGACAGGGGCACAACCTCAAGCCCGGCCTCCTCACACTCATCAGCGGAACGGACGCTGATTCCGCCACCCCCACCAACCACACCCACCCTGGCACCCCTTACCGGGGGTAGAAAATAGAATGAAACAGCCAGGTCTATCAGTTCTTCAAAGCTATCAGCAGAAATGGCTCCCGCCTGGGCAATGGCAGTATCCCATACCCGCATGGAGCCAGCCAGGGAGGCAGTATGGGAGGCTATCGCCCTCGCTCCCGATTCACCCCTGCCACCCTTGACAATAATTACCGGCTTGGCAGAAGCTGCCTCCCGCAGGGAACTTATAAACCTCCTGCCGTCCTTTATCCCTTCAATGTACATTAAAACTATCTTTGTCTCTGTGTCCCGGGAAAGGTAACTGAGGAAATCAGCCTCGCTGTAATCAAGGGCATTCCCATAGCTGACCACCTTGCTGAAACGGACGCCTCGCTGAGCTGCCAGGCGGACGAGCTCAGTAGCAGCACCACCACTCTGAAATACCATTCCCACCGACCCCGCCTCCAGAGGAAAATCATAGCCGAAGGATATTCGCTCCTGAGGGCAGTATACGCCCATGCAGTTCGGGCCAATCAGACGAATGCCCCCTTGCCTTGCCCGCCTCAGTATTTTCTGCTCCAGCTCGGCAGCCTCTCTTCGCCCGGTCTCACTGAAGCGAGCCGTGAAGAGGTGAATTGCCCTGATTCCCTTCTCAATGCAGTCATCCAGCATACCCAGGACCTGTGACGCCGGGACAGAGGAAATCACGTAGTCAACGGGTCCAGGAATATCTTTGAGGCTGGGGTAAGCCTTCAGACCGAGCACCTCACTGTAGCCGGGGTTTACCGGGTAGACCCTCCCCCTGTAGCCATAATCAATGAGATGGCGTGTAAAATGATAGCCGCCTGAAGCAGGATTATTGGAAGCCCCGACCACTGCGATGGATTGTGCGTGGAAAATTTCATCCAGTATGTCAACTGACATCTATCAACCTATGTTCAGACAGCACTGCTACTATATAGCTATAACCGAAAAGAGAAAATAGTGCTACTTCTTCCTCTGGTAGTAATCTATCATCTTGCTCGCCGCTATCGCTGCCCGCCCGATGCTGGGATAGATAGGGATATTGGCGGCAGTAATTCTCATTTTTATTTCTTTAACTATCTTCCGCATTGCCCTGTCAGAATCATCACTCGGACCCCTGTCCTGAAAGACTACCAGCAATGGCTTGCGGACCTCCTCCACCCTGAACTGTTTCAGGTGCATCTCAATCAACTTCCTCATGTTCTTATCGGCACCCCGGAACCAGGGACCACTCATAAATAGAATGATGAAGTCGAAATTCTCGTGTGCATCCATCATCAGTATCATTTCGCCGAAGTCAAACTCCTGCCACGCAATTGAGAAATCGGTGGGGTTACCAATCCAGTCCCATATCGGGTCACCCTTGCTCTTCAGTTCTTCTCGAATCTCCACCGGTAGCGGGACAACATCAAGCCCGGCTTCCTCGCATTCATCGGCGGCAAGGACACTGCTCCCGCCGCTGCCACCGGCTACAGCCACCCTGCGGCCTGCAATGGGCGACAGAAAGTAGAACCCGGCTGCCAGGTCTACCAGCTCCTCCAGATTGCCGGCAGAAACTGCCCCTGCCTGATTTACCAGCGTCTCCCATACCTCCATAGACCCCGCCAGGGAAGCAGTGTGTGAGGCGGTCGCTCTCGTCCCCGATTCCCCCCTGCCACCCTTGACAATAATTACCGGCTTGGCGGCAGTCGCGCGGCGCAGGGTTTCAAAAAACCTCCTGCCATCCCTCACCCCCTCCACGTACATCATGATTATCTTTGTCTGCGGGTCCTGCGCAAAGTACTCCAGGTAATCGCACTCGTTGAAATCAATCGCATTCCCGTAACTTATCGCCTTGCTGAAACACAGGCCCCTCTGCGCTGCCAGGTCAACAATCTCACCAACCGCCTGACCGCTCTGTGAAGCCAGCCCTATCGGCCCGGACTCCCCGGGCATGCCGCTATTAAAAGAAATCCCTTCAGCAGGGTAGTAAACACCCATGCAGTTCGGGCCAATGAGACGAATGCCCCCTTTTCTTGCCCTCCTCAGTATTTCCTGCTCCAGCTCGGCAGCCTCCCTTCGCCCGGTCTCGCTGAAGCGAGCCGTAAAGAGGTGAACCGCCCTGACCCCTTTCTCAATGCAGTCATCCAGCATACCCAGGACCTGCGATGCCGGAACTGAGGAAATTACGTAGTCAACGGGGCCAGGAATGTCCCTCACTCTGGCATACGCCTTAAAGCCCGCAATCTCCGGGTACTTGGGATTTACCGGGTAGATATTCCCTTTATAGCCGAGTTCCTTAAGGCCGTCAATAAAACCCGGCCCCCGTCCGCCACGAGCCGAGGCTCCAACCACGGCAATTGCTCTGGGGTGGAGGACTTCCTCCAGAGGGTGTGTTGACATCAATCAGACTCCCTTCTCTGATAATAATCTATCAATTTGCTGGCGGCTCTGGCAGCTCGCCCGATGCTGGGATAAACGGGGACACTGGCAGCTACCAGTTTATCTCTCACTTCCTCCATCAGTTCTCGCATCCAGGCGTAGTCATCGTCATCACTGGCACCCGGAATTATATCCACCATCACAGCCAGTAACGGCTTATTGTTAAGTTCGCTCAGTCTATGCCGTTCGATAACTGTTTCCGCCGAAATTCTCTCATTACCCCGACGATGAGGCCCACGTATAAATGCAATGAGAAGGTCAAAATTCTGGTTCCCGGCCATCATTACCAGCATGTCCCCGGTATCAAAATCCCTGTTTACCCTGATTGACATATCTGCCGGGTTACCAATCCAGTCCCATATCGGGTCACCCTTGCTCTTCAGTTCTTCTCGAATCTCCACCGGTAGCGGGACAACATCAAGCCCGGCTTCCTCGCATTCATCGGCGGCAAGGACACTGCTCCCGCCGCTGCCACCGGCTACAGCCACCCTGCGGCCTGCAATGGGCGACAGAAAGTAGAACCCGGCTGCCAGGTCTACCAGCTCCTCCAGATTGCCGGCAGAAACTGCCCCTGCCTGATTTACCAGCGTCTCCCATACCTCCATAGACCCCGCCAGGGAAGCAGTGTGTGAGGCGGTCGCTCTCGTCCCCGATTCCCCCCTGCCACCCTTGACAATAATTACCGGCTTGGCGGCAGTCGCGCGGCGCAGGGTTTCAAAAAACCTCCTGCCATCCCTCACCCCCTCCACGTACATCATGATTATCTTTGTCTGCGGGTCCTGCGCAAAGTACTCCAGGTAATCGCACTCGTTGAAATCAATCGCATTCCCGTAACTTATCGCCTTGCTGAAACGCAGGCCCCTCTGCGCTGCCATCTGAACAATCTCACCAACCGCCTGACCGCTCTGTGAAGCCAGCCCTGCTGAGCCGGATTCCCTGGGGAACCCCTCGTGAAAAGAAATCCCCTCGTCAGGATAGTAAATACCCAGGCAGTTCGGGCCAATGAGACGAATGCCCCCTTCCCCCGCCCTCCTCAGTATTTCCTGTTCCAGCTCGGCAGCCTCTTTTCGCCCGGTCTCACTGAAGCGAGCCGTGAAGAGGTGAACTGCCCTGACCCCTTTCTCAACGCAGTCATCCAGCATACTCAGAACCTGTGATGCCGGAACAGAGGAAATCACATAGTCAACGGGGTCAGGAATGTCCTTCACTCTGGCATACGCCTTAAAGCCCATAATCTCCGAGTGCCCGGGGTTCACCGGGTAGATTTTCCCCCGGTACTCCTGACCAACAAGAGCGCTGACAAAAGCACCCCCACGTCCGCTATCTGAGGCACCAACCACAGCAATTGAGCGTGGATGGAGAATTTCTTCTAAAGGATGGGGTGACATTAGTTAGACCTCCGCATAATCACTAATTTCAATCGTAACCAGCACATAATACTGCCCGCGTCTTTTTTGTTAGTCTGGACATCAAGTAGCGCGGGGACATGCCAGATTGTGACATACCCCACACCCACCCCATTTGAAGCTATTACAGGGGATTGTAGCCAATCCCGGGACTTTCTCCAAGCTTAACGACAAATCTTTTGCCGGGTTGATTCCACTCTTCACCTTAAATAATACACGTTTCCATACCATCATGCAAGAAATGTGGTAGAATGTACTCCAGTGCCATATTGAAAGGGTGGTTTATTATGGCTACTTCGCAGAAGGGAAAAGAGGGACAACTAAATATTGAGTTGCTCACCTGGAACAACCTGACCTGGGTCAACATCGAGCAGCCAACCGAGCGAGAGACAGAGTACCTGGCTCAACACTATCCCTTCCACCCCCTGGACCTGGACGACTGCCTCAGCAGAATACAGCGGCCCAAAGTAGACGAATACCCGGACTACCTGTTTCTGGTCTTTCACTTCCCTGTTTTCAATAAAGAGGCAAGGGTGACTACCCCGAGCCAGCTATCGGTATTTATCGGGAAGGACTACCTGATTACCCTGCACAAGGGGGAGCTGAAGCCGCTGGTAAAGCTGTTCCGGGAATGCCAGATTGATGAAGAGACGCTACACGAGAACTTCAGCCAGGGCTCCGGCTATCTCCTCTACCATATCACTGACCGGCTGGTTGATTACTGCCTGCCGATACTGAATAAGATTGGCGACAATATTGAGAGGGTGGAAGACGCGATTTTCTCCCAAAGGATGCCCAGGGCAATAAGAGAAATTTCAATACTCAGGCGCGATGTTATCTCCTTCCGCCGTATAATCTGGCCGATGCGGGCTGTTATTGGCAGCCTGAAACCAAGGGTTCACCGGTTCACCGATACCGATATGGCGGTCTACTTCGATGACATGGTCGACCATGTGGACAAGATATGGGACGGTCTGGACGAATACAAGGAGATAATTGAAGGGCTGAACGACACCCACGATTCACTGGCTACCAATCGCACCAATGAAGTCATGCGAATGCTGACCATCATAGCTACCGTCCTGCTACCTATTACCGTGGTAGCCAGCATCTTCGGGATGAACATCCCCCTGGGACCCTTCGGGGACTCTAAACTCTCCTTCCTCTATGTATTCCTCATCTGCCTGGCAATTATTGGCGGGATGCTCTACTTCTTCCGTCGACAGCGCTGGATCTAATAATGAGTATCTCTCACCGGCTCGTCATTGTTGCCTGCCTCTTTGTCACCTGCCTGATAACCGCCAATATCATTGGTGCCAAGGTGGTAGCTCTCGGCACATTTATCCTGCCGGCGGCGGTATTTCTCTTCCCCCTGAGCTACATTTTCGGTGACATACTTACCGAGGTCTACGGTTATCACCAGGCAAGGAGAGTAATCTGGCTGGGCTTTCTCTGCAACCTCATCTTCGTCATATTTGCCTGGGTAGGACAGATTTTACCCCCAGCACCCCTCTGGGAAGAACAGGAAGCCTATGAGGCTATCCTCGGCTATACACCGAGACTACTGGCTGCCTCATTCTGCGGCTACCTTGCCGGCGAGTTCGGAAATTCCTTCGTGCTGGCAAAGATGAAGATTGCAACTAAAGGGCGCTGGCTCTGGACAAGGACCATCGGCTCCACCGTGGTGGGGCAGGGGCTGGACACACTGATATTCATCCTTGGAGCCTACTTCGGCGCACCCTTCTTCACACCAATGATGATTCTATACCACTGGGTAGCCAAGATTGGTATTGAAGCCATTGCCACTCCGTTTACCTATGTAGCCGTGAGCACCCTCAAGCAAAAAGAGGCAACTGACACCTATGACTACCAGACAAATTTCAACCCCTTCTCCATCCGGGACAGGGAAAGGAAGCCCGTTTAACAATGAATATCCGCTTACTGGGGGCACACAACTGTGAATCACGGGACTCAAGGCTCGCCTGCCTGCTCATTGACGACACCCTGGCTATAGACGCCGGGGGGCTGACCTCCAGCCTGTCCCTCCCGGCTCAACTGAAACTCAAGGCAATCCTGCTCACCCACCAGCACTACGACCATATCAAGGACATACCGGTAGTAGCCATGACCTTCTATCTATCCGGTGCCACCATCGATATCTACTCCACCTCGCCTGTCCACGATGCCCTGACAACATACCTGCTGGACGGCAGGCTCTATCCCGGCTTCCTGCAACAACCGCCGGAGAACCCGACAATCAGGTTCACCACCGTTGAGCCGAACAGGGCTACACGGGTTGAAGGCTATAGCGTTCTGCCGGTGCCGGTTAACCACTCAGCACCCTCCGTGGGCTACCAGATTACCTCACCCGATGGCAGGACGGTATTCTATACCGGGGACACGGGGACAGGCTTGAACGAGTGCTGGGAGCAGGTATCACCCCAGTTGCTCATTATTGAGGCTACGGCACCGAACAGGTTTGAAGAGTGGGCACTGGAGGCAAGGCACCTTACCCCCTCTCTGCTCAAGCAGGAGCTTACCACCTTCCAGAAGGTTAAGGGCTATCTGCCCCGGGTGGTCACGGTTCATATGAACCCTCTTCTGGAAGAAGAGATAAGAGCCGAAACAGAGGACGTAGCCCGAACCCTGAATGCTGAGATAACCCCCGGTTATGAGGGGATGGAGATTCACCTGTAGAGACCCAACCCACAAATAGGGGCGAAGC
>CAZEBT010000006.1:9134-25201 GCA_964510485.1 uncultured Dehalococcoidales bacterium
ACCT
The DNA here is from genome assembly GCA_964510485.1 of uncultured Dehalococcoidales bacterium. Taxonomy (GTDB): domain Bacteria; phylum Chloroflexota; class Dehalococcoidia; order Dehalococcoidales; family Fen-1064; genus CAZEBT01. The sequence goes on from CAZEBT010000006.1 coordinate 9,139, forward strand.
AATAAGAATGGGAAGGGCAAGGGGGTGAGGTCAGTAGAGAGTCCAAAATTCATAGTTGACATCAACGTAGGTAAGCTCGCCAGGTGGCTGAGGATGATGGGCTATGATACCCTGCTCTTTACTGGTAGTGATGACTGGGAGATGGTAGTTACCGCCCTCAGAGAGGAGAGGGTGGTGGTAACCAAGGATAGCCAGATTATGAAGAGAGGGGTCATTACCAGTGGACGGCTTAAGGCAGTCCTCATCACCTCTGATGAACCTGAGCAGCAAATGAAACAGGTTATAGAGACGCTGGATTTAGACTGCCAGTTCCGACCCTTCAGCATCTGCCTGGAGTGCAATCAACCCCTGGTTGAGAGGAGCAAGGAGGACGTAGAGAAACTGGTACCTCCCCATGTCTTTCAGGCCCAGGAGCAGTATGTGGAGTGTCCTGTCTGCCACCGCATCTACTGGAAGGGCACACACTGGCAGGCAATGACCAGAAAAATAGAAAATTTTATGAAAAAGCCCTAGGCTCTTGACCGCACTCAGGCTTATTGCTACACTTGGCATATGATGCAGGTATTGCCGCCGATGGAGATAGTACCATGAAAGTCGTAACCGTTGAGCAGATGCAGCAGATAGAGGAGCGCTGTGCCGAGAACGGCCTGCCGACAGGTCAGCTTATGGAGAACGCCGGCAAAGCCGTAGCTGAAGAGGTCAGGCGTATCCTGGGCACGGTTAACCAGCAGAATATCCTTCTCCTGATAGGGCCCGGTAACAACGGCGGGGACGGGCTGGTGGCTGCCCGTCACCTTGACGGCTGGGGGGCCGGGGTCAGTCTATTCCTCTCCGGGAAAAAACGTCCCTCCGGGGACACCAACCTGAAGCTTGCCCAGGAACTCGGGATAACCTGTGTTGAAGTAGCCCAGGATAAGAATATGGACAGGCTTGCTGAGTCACTACCGTCAGCCGATGCTGTTGTTGACGCCCTGTTTGGCACCGGTAAAAGCCGCCCGCTCGGCGGCATCTTCCGGCAAGCCCTGGAAGAGGTAGGTAAGGCTAAGAAGACACGTCCAGCCCTGCGCATTATTGCTCTGGACCTGCCTTCAGGGCTTGATGCTGACACTGGCGCCACCGACCCTGCCTGTCTCTACGCTGACAACACAATCACCCTGGGCTTTCCCAAGCTGGGCCTGTTCAACTCTCCCGGCGCTGAGAGGGCGGGTAAGATTACCGTGGCTGATATTGGCATACCACCACACCTGGCCGAAGCGGTGCCCACCGAGCTTATTACCGGTGACCGGATAGCGCCATTTCTGCCCAAGCGCCCCCATCTGGCTAACAAAGGAACCTTCGGCAGAGTACTGGTGGTTGCCGGCTCAATCAACTATATTGGTGCTGCCTATCTAGCCTGTAGCGGCGCCATAAGAGTTGGCGCCGGACTGGTAACACTGGCAACGGCCGCCAGCCTCCAGCCAATCCTGGCATCAAAGCTAACCGAGGTAACCTATCTGCCCCTGCCAGAAGCCCAGCCGGGCATCATCTCTCCCCAGGCAGCCAGCCTCATACACCAGGAACTCGGCTACTATGATGCCCTGCTTCTCGGCTGCGGACTGGGCCAGAGTGAGCCAGTCACCGATTTCATCAGGGGCACCCTTTTCGGGGTGAAACCAGCCTCGGCGTCCCTTGTCCTTGACGCTGATGCCCTCAATACCCTAGCTAAAACCGCGGACTGGTGGCACCAGCTAACTGATGATGCTATACTTACTCCACACCCCGGTGAGATGTCCAGACTGGCGGGAGCCTCCGTAGACGAGGTGCAGTCAAACAGGACTGGCATAGCACAGGAGATGGCTGAAAGGTGGCAGAAAACGGTCGTCCTTAAGGGGGCCTACACCGTCGTGGCGACACCGGGCGGGCTGTCCCGGATTAGTCCGGCTGCCAATCCCGGTCTGGCGTCCGCCGGAACCGGTGATGTGCTCAGCGGGGTTATCGCTGGACTGCTTGCCCAGGGCCTCAGCCCTGCCGATGCCGCCGCCTGCGGTGTCCACCTCCACGCTGAAGCCGGGGAGATGGTCAGGACAAGGCTGGGGGATGCCGGTATGATTGCCTCTGACCTCCTGCCGGAACTGCCCCTGGTAATTAAACAACTAAAAGGAGACCAAACCAATCTCTAGAATTGGGGAGGAAGACATGCTGTTAGCCATTGATATTGGCAATACCAATGTTACTCTGGGGGTCTTTACGAACGAGGAACTCCGTGCCACCTGGCGTATGGCTACCGATATTAACCGCATGCCGGACGAGTATGCCACCTTCCTTCTTGACTTTCTGCGCCACCAGAGGATGGATACACCGGATATCAGCGCGATAGCTATGTGCAGTACCGTACCACCACTGACAGCCCCTTTTCAGGAACTCTGCCAGAAATACTTCAACATTTCACCACTGGTGGTAGGGGCCGGGGTCAAGACCGGGGTGCGCATCCGCCAGGACAACCCCAGAGAGGTTGGGCCTGACAGGATTGTCAATGCCGCTGCCGCTCACCATCTCTACAGTGGCGCAATAATTATTGTGGACGTTGGGACAGCCACTACCTTTGACGTGGTATCCAGGGAGGGTGACCATATAGGGGGGGCAATTGCCACCGGCATAGGCACGGCTGCTGAGGCCCTGTTCAGGCGGGCAGCAGCACTACCCCGGATAGAGCTGGTCCATCCAGAGCAGGCTATTGGCACCAACACCATTACCGCCATGCAATCAGGGATTGTCTTCGGCTATGTAGGGCTTATTGAAGGTATGGTAGCCCGCATCCAGAGGGAACTGGGGGAGAAATCCACGGTGGTGGCTACCGGGGGCTATGCTGAACTAATAGCCAGAGAAACAGCGGTAATAGACGTGGTAAACCTTGATTTAACGCTGATAGGGCTGAGACTAATCTACATGATGAACAAAGCCTAGTCTGACTGGGAGGCACGAAGATGTTAACTAACAAAACAGTAGTACTCGGCATAACTGGAAGCATAGCTGCTTATAAGGCAGCTGATATTGCCAGCAAGCTGGTTCAGGAGGGGGCTAGGGTTAAAGCGGTTATGACCAAATCAGCCACTGAGTTCATAGCCCCATTAACCCTCCGCAGCCTCACCAGTAGCCCGGTAGCCACTGACATGTTTGAACTCGCCTCCGAGTACAGCGTTGAGCACATAGCCCTGGCTGATGAGGCTGATGCAGTGGTTATCGCGCCGGCTACCGCCAATATCATCGCCAGGCTGGCAGCCGGTATTGCCGACGATATACTCAGCTGCACTGTACTGGCTACTGAAGCACCGGTTATTATAGCACCAGCCATGCACACAAACATGTTTCAGAACCCGGTCACTCAGGATAACCTGGCTAAACTCAAAGCCAGGGGCTTCACTATCATTGAGCCGGAGCACGGTCATCTGGCATCAGGCGCCACCGGTACAGGACGTCTGGCTGATGCTGAGAAAATCATGGGCACCATCAAGCAGGTACTGGGCAGGAGTGGCGACCTGGCAGGAAAAGGTATCGTGGTTACCGCCGGCGGAACTCAGGAAGCTATTGACCCCGTCCGCTTTATCGGCAACCGCTCCTCCGGCAAGATGGGCTACGCTATGGCTGAGGCAGCCAGGGATAGAGGGGCCAGAGTTACGCTGGTCACCGCCCCGACTGCACTACCGGACCCGGCGGGTATTGAGGTTATTCACATTACCAGCGCCATTGAGATGAAAAAGGCGGTGACCAAGGCCACGGCTCAGACCGATGCCCTGATTATGGCCGCCGCCGTAGCTGACTATCAGCCTGAGAGCAAAGCCAAAGAAAAGATAAAGAAAGAAGCCACTGGCACTGGCTTAACTCTGGGGCTGGTCAGGACACCGGATACCCTGGCCGAGGTAAAGGGCAACTTCATCAGGGTTGGCTTTGCTGCCGAAAGTGAGAACCTGGTAGCCAACGCCAGGGAGAAACTTGAGAAGAAGCAGGTTGACCTTTTTGTAGCCAACGACATTACGGCAACCGATAGCGGCTTCGCCGTTGACACCAATAAGGTAACCCTGATTAGCCGGGACGGCAAGGTGGAAGACCTGCCCCTGATGACCAAGAGAGAGGTAGCGGACAGGGTGCTGGACAGGGTGGCGGGGCTATTAGGTAAGAAGGCTGGGAGGTAGAAAGAAAAAGAATTCGCAGTTCTCGTATCATCCAAAGAGGAGGTAAGCACATGTTCCCAATCACAGCTACAGTACCAGCAGCACAAACTACCCTTGTGAAAGTTCTCCCGCCTCAAGATGTTTTTGATACCATAGCCAGTATCCGTGAACCAGTGACAACGACTATCCTTGACCCCTGGTATAACAAGGGTATTGGCGGGGTTCGGGACGATTACCAGCAGTGGCTTAATCGCGTTGTTGCGGAATCAAGCAATATATCACAGCATATTTTTGTGTGGGGGTTTCCGGATATTGTCTACACTGTCCTAGATTCGCTTCCTGCCAAGTTCGGTTTAGTCGCATGGCTAACTTGGTACTATAAAAATTGTCCCTCTGTCATTCGAGGGTGGCGTTCTGCTCAGCTTGCTTGCCTCCACCTTGCGCGCGAAGGAGCAAAGCTCTATCCTGAACATTTTATGAATGACGCACAACGTGAAAAGGATAAGCAAGGTAAACTACGCTACGTGCCAGGCCCACCTTCAGTCATTGAAGTACCTTTGAATATAGGTTTTGTGGGTAGGACTGAACAGACTGGACATCCAGCTCAAAAACCAGTTAAAGTCATTGAACCTCTAATTCTCATGACCACACAAGAGAATGACCTATTATTAGACCCGATGTGTGGGGCAGGCACAACAGGAGTAGTCTGTCAGCGCTTGAATCGCCGTGCGATTCTATGCGATGAGTCAGCTCAATGGATTGAAGTGACGAAGCGTCGCTTAGCTGGCAAATAGGATAGGAGAAACTGTGGAACGGAAAGAAGCCGTTATTCGCGGCCCATACAAGCAAAAATCGGTTCGAGCGCGAATCGAGGCATTCTTTTTAGACAATGTGGGTAAGATCGCCACCAGGGAACAGATTATGGAGGTCGCAAAAGACCCGAAGACCGGTAGATCACCTGAAAATTGGCACCAGCGTTTGTCGGAATTGAGAACCGATTACGGGTATACGATTCTTTCATGGAGGAATCGTGGCGACCTCAAGGTCAGTGAATACCTTATGCCCACTACTGAGAAGAGACAGAACGCAGGTAAGCGAGTACGCCCCGATGCAAAAACATGGCAAGCCGTTTTGAAGGCAGCCAATTACAGATGTGCATGGGATGAGGGAGGTATTAGGTGCAATCTCAGGGATGGTGAGATTGACCCAGTTGGTGGCGGGACTGTTCGGTTATCACCAGACCATAGGGAACCACACTCGGTCAATCCGATAGCCGACCCTAATGACCCGCAAAAGTGGCGTCCATTGTGTGGAAGACACCAAGTAATGAAGAAAAATTACTGGGATGACCGCACCGGTTGGCTAAATGTCTATGCGATTATTCAAGCAGCTTCCGAGGCTGAAAAGCGCGAAGTCTTCAACTTCCTTAAAGCTTATTTTGGTGAGTCTGGCCAGGATAAAAAGTCGACTACATGGATAATTTAAAACCTAAACTTGAATATAAAAAGTGAAAAGCACCCCATAAGGACTAACCCCTATGGCGTGCTTTCCGAAATGATTCTTCTAAGAATTTAGCATAAATGTTAAATTTTGTCAATAGCCACTTGGCAAGGTCACAATAAGACGAAGAGTCAAAGAGAGGCGAAGTCTCTCTTAATAAATCTTCCCCTTCCCCTATCATAAGGGGAAGGGGATACAGGGGATAGGGTCACCCAATAAAAATTCTCAATAAGGCTGCAATTTGACAACAATAAACCAGAAAGGAAACTATGGCACAAGCCCCGAATACTGAACAGGAAATGCCCAAAGCCTATGAGCCAGCCAGGGCTGAGGCTAAATGGTTCAACTTCTGGCTGGAGAATAACTACTTCCGGGCTGATATAGACCCCGATAAAAAACCCTTCGTTGTCATTATGCCCCTGCCCAATGTAACCGGCGGGCTCCACATGGGACACGTCTGTTTCCTTACACCGGAAGATATCATGACCCGCTGGCACCGGATGAAGGGTGAACCAGCACTGTGGCTCCCCGGTATTGACCATGCCGGCATAGGCGCTCAGGTAGTGGTGGAGAGAATGCTGGCTGAAGAGGGGATAGACCGCCACCAGATGGGCAGAGACAGGTTCATCGCTAGGATGTACCAGTGGGCAGCGGAGTGCCGCAAGACCATTACCGAGCAGGAGCAGAAGCTCGGCTCTTCCTGCGACTGGAGCCGGGAGAGGTTCACCCTGGAAGAGGGCCCATCCAGAGCGGTGCGGACTGCCTTCGTCCGGCTCTATGAAAAAGGCTTGATATATCAGGGGGAAAGAATTGTCAACTGGTGCCCCCGCTGTGCCACCGCCATCTCCGACCTTGAAACAGACCACAGGGAGCTGACAGGGCACCTGTACTACGTACGCTATCACCTGGCTGGCAGCGATGGCTTTATTACGGTAGCCACCACCCGGCCGGAGACAATACTCGGCGATACGGCAGTAGCCGTGAACCCCGGCGATAAACGCTTCAGGGACATGGTTGGCAAGAAAGCAATCCTGCCGGCGGTGAAGCGTGAGATACCAGTAGTGGCTGATGAGGCTGTTGACCCTGCCTTCGGCACCGGAGCCGTCAAGATTACCCCCGCTCATGACCCGGTGGACTTTGAGGTAGCCCAGCGGCAGGGACTGCCCCTGGTAAACATACTCAACCCCGATGCCACCATGAATGAGAATGCCGGCCCCTATACCGGGCTTGACCGCTTTGCCTGCCGAGAGGCAATACTGGCTGACCTGGAGAAAGAGGGTCTTATGGTAAAGATTGAGCCGTATTCTCACTCGGTAGGACACTGCATGCGCTGCCAGACGGTTATTGAGCCACTCGCCAGCAAACAGTGGTTTATCAATACCAGGCCTCTGGCCACACCGGCTATTGATGCTGTCCTTGACGGGCGTATCACCATTATCCCGGCGCACTTCACCAAGGTCTACCTCAACTGGATGGAGAATATTCGCGACTGGTGCATCAGCCGCCAGTTATGGTGGGGACACCGCATCCCGGTCTGGTACTGCCAGGACTGCGGTGAGCTGACGGTGTCCGTCGATGAGCCGAAAGCCTGCCGACACTGCAACTCCACCCACATAGAGCAGGACCCGGATGTCCTTGATACCTGGTTCAGCTCGGCTTTATGGACCCACTCGACACTGGGCTGGCCCGATGATACCGAGGACCTGCGCTACTTCTACCCGACCTCGGTGATGGAGACCGGCTACGACATCCTGTTCTTCTGGGTAGCCAGAATGATTATGATGGGGCTGGAGGACACCGGTGATGTCCCCTTCCGCACCGTCTATCTTCACGGTCTGCTGCGGGATGAGAGGGGCGAGAAGATGAGCAAGGTCAGGGGCAACGTGCTTGACCCGATTGATACCATTGAGGAGTACGGCGCTGATGCCCTGCGCTTCGCCATCATGACCGGCACCTCACCGGGCAACGACATCAAGCTGTCCACCGAGAAGCTTGAGGCCGGCCGCAACTTTGCCAACAAGCTGTGGAATGCCACCCGGTTCGTAGTCAGAAGCATTGTGCCCGGCCAGACCGGTGCTGAGATTCAACGGGACTCACTACCAACAGAGGACCGCTGGATTCTGAGCCGGCTGAGCCGCACGGTATCCACGGTGAACGCCCTGATGGACGACTTCCAGTTCGGGGAAGCCCTGAGACAAATCCACGATTTCCTCTGGGGTGAGTTCTGCGACTGGTACATTGAGCTGGCCAAGATTCGGCTGCGCCCTTCTGCAAAAGAGGCGCTGTCACCACTGCCCGTTCTGATACACGTGCTGGAGACATCCCTGCGCCTGCTGCACCCCTACATGCCCTTCGTTACCGAAGAACTGTGGCAGAACCTCAGGCAACGCCTGCCTGCGGACTGGCAGGCTACCGACTCAATAGTGGTAGCCGCCTACCCTGAGGCTGAAGCCGGGGCAATTGACCCCGAGGCAGAAAGGGTTATGGAAGCGATAATAGAGATGATACGCTCTATCCGCAATGTCCGGGCACAACATAAGGTTGAGAGCACCCGCTGGATTGAAGCACACGTCTATGGTGGTGAGCTTACACAATCCATTACTGCCTACTCCGAGGCTATCCAGACCCTAACGAGGGCAAGACCGCTTGGTTTCCATGACGAAGCAGAGAAGAGCCCGCCCGGTGAAAATACCCTGGTATTGGTGCTCAAAGAGACCAGAGTAGTTATTCCCGTGGAGAGCATGGCTGACCTGGAAGCCGATAGAAAACGGCTGGAGAAGGAGATAGAGCAGGCTCAGGCTGAGGTTGCCCGGCTGGAAGCCAGGCTCAAAGACAGTGCATTTCTGAATAAAGCACCGGCGGCTGTCGTGGACAAAGAGCGTGACAGGCTGGCAGAAAGAAGGGATAAACTGGAGAGGCTGAAACAGGAGCTTATGAAGTTTCAGCCCTGATGCAGTAAACCAGAGCTATCCTAAACCGGAACCTCAACGGTCACAGTCGTGCCCTTGCCTGGCTCCGATTGTATCGTCAGATTACCGTTAATGAGCTGGGCACGCTCCTGCATCCCGGCCAGACCGAGCTTGCCACTGCTGGCCAGGTCTCCTAGCCTCGGCGGCAGTTCAAAACCCCTACCATTATCTTTGACCGTCACAACAGTCCTGTCATCACGGAACTCCAGGTTAATCCAGGCTCTTGTTGCCTCAGCATGTCTTCTAATATTGCTCAATGCCTCCTGTGCAATGCGGAACAGTATTAGCTTTACCTCGTCTGGCAAGCCCCGCTCACTACCCACTATCTGAACCCTGGTATCTATTCCATAGTCCCTTGTCAGGTTTTCTGCCATCCACTCCAGCGCTGGTAACAGGCCCAGGTCATCCACTATACGAGGTCTCAGGTCCTGAGCACAACGCCGTAAGCCCTCCAGTGCTTCCACGGCCTGTTCACGTAGCTTCTCCAGGCTCTCCTCAAGCGATTTGGACAACCTCCGGGTGGATGATGTGATTCTGTCCACCTGCTGAATGAGAAGGAGCAGGGGTGGGGATGACTCGTCATGCAACTCACGGGCAATACGCCTTCTTTCATCCTCCTGGACTCTGGTTATCTGCTGCACGTAGAAACGCATGTTCTCCTGCAACTTCTTTGCTTCAGTAACGTCCTCCAGAGTCTCCACGGCACCCATTATTTCCAGGTCTTCATTCTTGATAGGGCTTGCGGTAAAATGAAGCCATTTCCCTGATTCACCGAGAGCCGGGAAGAAGTCTTCGGCTTCGCAGGCACCATTGATTAGAGGGGGCTCCTTGCATCTACCACCGTAATATGCTTCTATTTCATTCGGTGATGCCCCGTCCAGAATTAAATCCGCCATTGTCGGCCTCTTCTCGGAGTAAAAAGCCCGCCATTGCTCATCGGTCCCTATCATTTCCTGCTCGCTTATTCCGGAAAGCGATTCGATGGCTGTATTCCAGTGGGTGATTTTATGCTCTCTATTGACCACAAAAGATGGAATAGGCGAACCATCAACTATCTTTGAGAGCATCTCCCCGGCACGTTTCTCTTCGGTTACGTCCCTGGCGACGTGCTGGAAGCCTCTCATTTCTCCATCAATAATGACCAGGCTGGTGGACATCTTCATCATCCCTGTTGAGCCATCCTTCCTGACCAACCGCTGTTCATAGGGCTGGGTAAGCTCCTCCCCACTGAGCAACCTACGGTAGACCTCTCGAGCCAGCTCCAGGAATTCACCGGTGACAAACTCCCTGACATTCTTGCTGAGGAGCTCCTGACGTGTAAATCCGGCAAGCTTCTCACATGCCTTGTTGGCATTCACAATATCACCCTTCATATCCTGAATCCACATGGCATCGCTGGCGTTCTCAAAGAGGTATTGATAGTTCTGCTCGGTCAGTTCAAACCTTGTTTCCATCACTCGCTCTGTCCTGTATTTATCTCCTCAAGGGTGACATAGCCCTCCTTCAACCCCCTGATTATAGCCTCGGTGCGGCAGCCACAACCCATCTTGTTAAAGATATTGGTCAGGTGAGCCTTCACCGTGCGTACGCTCAAGAAGAGTGCATTAGCAATATCCTTGTTGCTCATTCCTCCGGCTGCCAGCCGTAGAATCTCGCTCTCCCTGCGGCTGAGCTGCTCTTTCGCCCCGGCGGTACTGGTGCCTGCTGTTGCCAGACCTGTTACCCGCTGTAGAAGCTTCTGGGTTACCACCGGGTCAAGCACGGAATCGCCGGAATAGGCAGCCCGGATAGCCCCTATGATTTCACTACCGTGTGCGCTCTTCAGCAGATAACCACAGGCACCGGCCTCCAAAAGCCCGAGTATATAGCGGATATCACTATAGGCAGTAAGTATAATAATTGAGGTGGTAGGGCTGGTCTGCTTGATTTGCCCGGTAGCCTCAACACCGCTCAGTTTGGGCATAACAATATCCATCAGTACCACGTCCGGTTTCAGCTCGGTGCTTAATCTCACCGCCTCTTCGCCATCACCCGCCTCAGCAATGACCTCCAGGTCTTTCTCACGCTCCAGCATGTCGCGCATCCCCTCTCTGAGAATCGCGTGGTCATCAGCGATTAGAATCCTGACCTTAGCCATAAAATTATCCCCACTTTCTATGCGCAACCGCTACCAAATAAATTATAAGGTATTTGAAGAATAATCTCAAGGATTGGTCCCCACCTGTGATACCTGAGCTATTGGACTTTAGGGCATATTTATATGCCCTTCAGGTACTCAATAATAAGGCAAAGGGTCGATGTGGTAACCCCCTCCCTGTAGTAACCTGTAATTGCAGGGCAGAGAAAGGAGGTGTGACGATGGCAACAACACTGAAAGAGGCAAGGGAAAGGACAATAACTGTCACCCCACGCAAACAGCCGAAAGGGAAAGAGGCAATCCTGGAAGTGCTGGCTAGAGCCGCTGACGACAGTGAATTCCTGGCCAGACTTGCCGAGAAACCCGGCGAGGCGCTCGCTGAGTACTACACCCTGACTCATGAGGAGCTAGCAGCCCTAATCAGCGGCGATATAAAGAAAATAGAGGGCTGGGTTGGTAAGCTGGACAAGCGGCATGCCACCTGGCTGTGGTGCCGGTTGACCCAAGAGAAGTGGTAAGCATGGTCAATTCTATACAGGGAGACAGGCTATGGATTACAAAACGAAAAAGGGAAACAGCCGCACAACCGTTACCTCAAAGGACAGGCGTCCCGGCAGCGAGCTTGACCTGCTGAGTGAAATGACGAGAGTCCGGCAGGAAGCGATTGAACGTACTGCCCAGCTGGAGAATGTAGTCGATAGAATTGGCAAAGCGGTCAACCTGGATGCCCATTCGCCACCAGCCGTGGCGCAGAAGGCGGAATCAGTAGGGGTAACCAAGGGCGAACTCAATACCCTGAGCACAATACTCCTGGGCATTCTGGCTGGAGTCTTCATTGGCCTGGGGGCAATGCTCTGCACTGTGGTAACCACCAATACCGGTCTGGGCTTCGGAATCAACAAACTGCTTGGAGGACTGGTCTTCTGCCTAGGACTTGTTCTCGTGGTTGTGGCCGGGGCAGAGCTTTTCACAGGAAACTGTTTGATTGTAATGAGCTGGATTAGCGGCCGGACGTCATTCGTCCGCCTGCTCCGCAACTGGGGACTGGTGTATTTTGCTAACCTTCTGGGAGGCCTCAGCCTGGTAGGACTGGTCTATTACACCTACCAGTGGACTTTTAGCGGCTACGGTGTGGGAGCCAATGCCCTGCTCATCGCCAACAGCAAGGTGAACCTCAGCTTTGGTTCTGCTCTGGTGCGGGGTATCCTGTGTAATGCCCTTGTCTGCCTGGCTATCTGGCTGTGCTTCGGTGCCCGCACTGTTGTCGACAAGATAATGGCTATTATCTTCCCCATAACCGCCTTTGTCGCCGCTGGCTTTGAGCACAGCATCGCCAATATGTACTTCATCCCCATAGGGATACTGATGTCAGGCCAGCCTGCCGTCCTTGAGGCAGCCGGAGCAACCGCCGATGGTGTGGCTAATCTCACCTGGGCAGGCTTCGTCGGCAACCTGATTCCGGTAACCATCGGTAATATTATCGGTGGCAGCATCCTGATAGGTGCCGTATACTGGACAACCTACCTGCGCCGCGAGCGGGCAGTTGAGGTAGCCATCACAAGACCGTGGCTGAGAAGAGTGGTCCCTGGCTTCGTCAACGCCACACCCAGGAGGGCAACCTCCACTGAACTTGCCGAGCCAGTCCGTGCTCAGCTTGAGGAGCTGATTCGCACCAAGCTGGAGGAGCCACTTGCCCTAGACACCGGCGGTAAGGCACTGCTGGCTGTGCTTGCCAAGGCTAGAGATGATAGCAACTTCATGGCAAGACTGACAGAAAAGCCTGACGAAGCACTCAACGACTACGACCTGACTACTGAAGAGAAGGCAGCCCTGCTAAGCGGGGATATTCGGTGGATAGAGTCCAAGCTCGGCACTCTGGATGAACCACTGAGAGCCTGGCTCACTGCCAGATTAACTCAAGAGAAGTGGTAGGCATGCAGGCTCAATGAAGAATGGAGGTGCAGTAAATTGACAGTAACTGATGCTATTCATGCAGAGATTGAAGGGAGACATAACCTGCTAGACAAGGTCTACGGCAGTGTTGATGAAGCGCTCGCGGATATTCCTAACAGTGCAATTATTGCAATTGGTGGCTTTTTCACAGCAGGTACCCCGGTTCACCTGGTTCAAGGACTCGCTGAACAGGGGGCCAGGGACCTGACCTTAATCTGCCAGCAAATGGGACCGGGTAACGAGGTGCTGAATCAGCTGATTCGCAACGGACAGGTCAAGAAGGCAATCTGCAATTACCCCTTCTATCGTTCTGCCAGCAGGGGTGCCAATACACCCTTCGAACAGGCGGTCCGTGCTGGAAAGATTGAGCTTGAGGTATACCCAATGGGTACCTTCATCGAGAAATTGCGGGCTGGTGGAGCCGGCATTGCTGGCTTCTACACCCCTACCGGCGTTGGCACAGTTGTGGAAACGGGTAAGGAGAAGAAGACATTCGGAGGCAGAGAGTACCTGCTGGAGCTGGCCCTGAAGCCAGACTACGCCTTCGTTTACGCCCACAAAGGGGACAGGACAGGCAACCTCATATATCGTAAGACTGCCCGGAACTACAACCCTGAGATGGCAATGGCAGCCAGAATCACTATTGCGTCCGTGGAGGAACTGGTTGAGCCTGGAGAGCTTAGCCCCGATTGCATTCACACCCCCGGTATCTTTGTCCAGCGTGTGGTGAAAGTAGAGAGACCATCTTACTATCCAACCATTGAATAGAAAACGGTAAAGAGGGCAGAGCAATGACAACCACTGAAGCAAAGAGGTTTGAAGGACTACCCAGGGAGCTAATCGCTTTAAGGTGCGCCAATGAGCTTGGGGATGGCATCTATGTGAATCTGGGCATAGGGATACCCACCCTGATTTCCAACTGGATTGAAGGGCGGGACATCGTACTGGAGGCAGAGATTGGCATGCTCAGGACGGGCCCTATTGCCACAGATGATGAAGTGGACCAGGACCTGATAAACGCCAGTTGCCAGCCAGTAACCGAGCTGCCAGGGTCAAGCTACTTCTCCGACTGCGAGTCCTTCGCCATGATAAGGGGAGGATATATGGATGTCTGTGTGCTTGGTGCCCTTCAGGTATCAGAAAAGGGGGATATGGCCGGCTGGAACAACCCCGATAGAGGCTTCCCCGGCGATATTGGCAACATAGGTGGCTCCATGGACCTGGCGGCTAATTCCAAGAAACTTTATATATGTATGGAGCACACTGCCAAAGACGGCAGGCCCAAGATTGTCAGGGTATGCACCTACCCGCTCACGGTAAAGGGGAGGGTCAATATGCTCTTCACCGACCTGGCAGTAATTGAGGTGGTGAAGGAAGGGCTTCTGCTGAGGGAGATTGCACCGGGCCTGACTGTAGAAGACGTTCAATCGGTAACTGAACCCAGGCTCATCATAGCGCACGACCTGAAGGAGATAGAACTCTAGACCGGGGTAGTAATAAGCTTCAAAACCGCGTGAGCTGGAGAGGCTAAGACAGCGCCAGAAGAGGTTGCAGAGAAGATAAAGGCTGCGAGTTAGCTGTCACGGTCTCTCCGGCTCTATATATGCGGGTGGTCTCTCGGCAGCCAGCTGCCGGGAGATACCGTGGTTGTTCATCCACAGCAGAGCCTTTTTGGTATCACTGGCTACTCTTGACTTGTCACAGTGCTTCAAGCGGTACTTGAACAGCCAGTAGGTAAATTCTTTCATCTCAACCAGAGTAGTGGACCTGAGGTGAGGGTGACCCTTTTCCTGCCGGAAATGCCTGAGTAACACCCCCCTCGTTGACCCGTATATCCGACGGTAGACCTCGCTGGCGTGCTCCTGCTCCCCGGCGTACCCCCAGGCCCGCCTCTCCTTGCGCACCTCGTCCTGCACCGCCAGGGCCAGGGCTTCCTCCACAGTAACACCGTAGAAGTAGTTGAGGTACTGATGGTACTTGGTATCGCCTATAAGCTCCCTGAACCTCTCTTTGGTTATGTCAAGTGGCGGCTCACCATGAAACAGAAAGGTGAATTTCTCATCCTCAGGCAAAAGACCGCCTACGGCGCTGCACAGGCGTTCAGCCAGAAGCAGCCAGTCAAAGGCTTCCCCGTCTATGAGGTAGCAGTAGGTGCGCCCGTGGTAGGTCTCCCCGGTGGAGGTCCATAGCGCCATAGCCTCCAGCAGGGCAATATACCAGTGCTTGCCGCCGGTAATAGCCTGCTCAAGGTATCTTATTGCCTCAGCATCGGCAGCAGTCAGCTGCGAGGGTGTCTGGCTCTGGAGCCTGGTCACTTGCTCTCCTCCAGTACCTCAGCCTTGAGCCTCTCCAGGTATTCAAGCCTGCCGGTAGTCACCAGCTCGGTAATCTTTTTATTGATAGCCTCCCCTACCCCCGGAACCTCCTTCAGTCTGCCCCCGGCAACCAGTTCCTCCACAGCTACGGGCAGTTCTTCAATAGAGGCGGCTGCCTTGCGGTAGGCTCTTATCTTGAACCAGTTTTCCTTCCTGCGCTCCAGCAGGTCGGCGATATCCAGGAAAACTTTAGCGATTTGCTGGTTATTCATTGGTTTTGATTCTTTTTACTTATATTTTTTCCATTTAACTCTAGTTTTTGTCTTAGCAGGTTTTCTCATTATTAAAAGATATTTAAAACCTCTGAGATAAAAATTAAACTTCTTAGCCCTGTAATGCCAAACACCAGTATGCGAACTCTGCCCTCTTCTTGCTACGCATATTAAATCTACTGTATCAAAATATTTTTCTAGGCGCTCATACAATTTCAAGCCTACAGGTGTAAACTTCTTTTTAACCCACTGGTCACCAATTAACCATCCTATTACCTTGCCAGGTTTTAGTATTCTGTGAGCTTCTATTGCTACCTTTTCTAATTCGTGGTAGAAGCGTTCATCCTCACAAGAGATTTTTCCTATGTCTTCTGGGCGTTCAGAATAATTAACATTGTCACCATAAGGAGAGTCAATAAATACCAAATCAACAGATTCATCAGGTAGAGGGATATTCCGAGCATCATTTTGAATGACTTCAGGATGCTTCGGCTCAATGTCATAACCTATTACTTCCCGCCCTTCCTCTTTACATACATCAACCGTTGTTCCGCTACCCGCCATTGGGTCTACAACTAGATCCCCTGGTTTAGTGTATCTTTGAACAAGATTCCATATTATAAATGCTGGCGTTACTCCCTGAAACTTATTGTTGCCTTTCGGATTTTTGCCATAGCTCTGTCTGGGATAATCCCACAAAGTGGTCGATTCCAGAACAGGTTTTTCATCCTCAATGGGTTCTACACCTGGAGCAACTACATCAGCTACT
>CAZEBT010000007.1:0-22969 GCA_964510485.1 uncultured Dehalococcoidales bacterium
ATTCCGCCACCCCGGCAAATAAAACTGGAGGCGACGGGCGGATTCGAACCGCCGAATAGGGGTTTTGCAGACCCCCGCCTTATCCACTTGGCTACGTCGCCCCATCCATAACCTGCCGCAACAGGGTTTGCCGTACCATTATTCGGTTAGAGCACTCCTATATTTTAATGCGATACGCCCCCTGATGCAAGCACCTGCGCCCGTTCATGTGATTAGTGCCACCCCTCTACCTAGGCGCCGGCCAGTGCTCTACCGAACTCAAGCAAGCTCTTTACTCGAGCCAGAGAACTGCTCTCAGTATAGATGCGAAGCAGCGGCTCAGTACCGGAGAACCTGATGAGCAGCCAGGTAGTATCAGCCAGAACAAAGCGGAAACCGTCGGTAGTATCTGTCCTCACCACCCTGGCCCCCTCTATACTCTCCGGCAGATTGCTCCCGATGCGGTCAATTATCCTCTGGCGTTCGCCCTCCGGAAACCTAAGGTCTATCCGGTCGTAGTAGTGCGGCCCGACCTTGCTGTACAGGTAGTCCAGGAGCTGCCGGGGGGTCTTGCCCGACCTGACCATCAGGTCAAGAAAATAGAGGCTGGCAATTATGGCGTCGCGTTCCGGTATGTGCCCCCTGAATCCATAGCCGCCGCTTTCCTCCCCACCAATCAGAGCCTTCTCAGCAACCATTACGGGGGCAACGTGTTTAAACCCCACCGATGTTTCGTGGACCGGGACGCCATATATTTCGCCGAGCCGGTCAATCATACTGGTGGTGGTTATTGTCTTGACTATGGGACCCCGCTCACCGCGTATCTCCAGTAGATACAGACAGAGCAGGGCGAAGACCTGGAGCTGGGTGAGAAACTGCCCGTTTTCGTCGATGACGCCAATGCGGTCGGCATCACCGTCAGAGGCCAGGCCTACATTAGCCCCCTGCTCCTTTACCGTGGCTGAGAGCTTGGCCAGGTTGGCGGCAATCGGCTCAGGCTGTATCCCGGGGAAGGCGGGGTTGCGTTCACCGTTAATCTCAACCACCTCAATGTCTCCGCCACCCAGCAGGGTCTTCAGGTAGCCGGCACCAGCCCCGTACATGGGGTCAATAACTACCTTCAGTTTTGCCTGGCGTATTCCCTCCAGGTCAGTGAGCCTGGCTACCCGGTCAAAATAGGCTGGGGTTAAATCAAGGTATTCTACCAGACCCTGTTCCAGAGCCTGAGCCAGGGGTATCCGGTCAGTATCTTCCCTGGCAGCCGCCTGTGCCACGTGCCTTTCCAGTTCAGCAATAACCTCAGATGGCGCGCTGGCACCATTCTCAGCTCTGAACTTGAAACCATTCCATATGCCAGGGTTATGGCTGGCAGTTATAACAACGGCACCCCCGGCCCTCTGATTGACAACACCGAAGCATACCACCGGTGTTGGGGCAGCCCTGGTGCATAAATACACCCTTATTCCGTTGCCGGCGACTACTTCGGCAGCGGCTGAAGCGAAGTCCTCCGAGGCAAAGCGGGTATCGTAGCCGATAACCAGCCCCCGGCTCCCCCGACCTGCCTGCTTGAGGTAATCAGCCACTCCCTGAGCGCAAAGGCGTACATTGTCAAAGGTAAAGTCCTGGGCTATAATCCCCCGCCAGCCATCAGTCCCAAATTTAATCGGACTTTTTATCTACCTCACCTCCCGGTTTAGCGAAGTCCAGTATGTTGAGCCTGAGCGTCTCCTCCCCACCCCATCGGTCTATCTCCAGATTATAGACAATATCAAGCGGCGAGGAAATCTCGGCCAGATTATTGCCCAGTCTAAAACCGACCGCATCCCACAGACTACCGCCCTGCCTGACTCTCAATCTGAGGTGCTCGTCATTAGCACCCATGGTGCGCAGGTTGACTATCTCTACCCTCCGGCTGAGAAAGGCAGGTGCTGGATTACCCTTGCCGAATGGGGCAAGCTGCTGCATTGCCCGAAATGTATCCCCCCCCAGGTCAATTAGAGCGACCTCGGCATCAATATCCAGCTTGGGACGCAGGTCAGCCCCAGCCAGTTCTGTAGCTGCTATTTCTAAAAGGCTTTCCTGTAAACGGGGCAGGTTCCTGGTTGGCAGGACAAAACCGGCTGCCTGCGCGTGACCGCCAAACCGGGAGAAAAGGCTGCTACACCGGTTCAGGGCAAGGATAATATTAAACTCCGGGATACTGCGGCAGCTGCCGGTACTAATCGTTTTGCCTACCCTGACCACAACCGCCGGGCGGTAGAACTCCCCGGCCATTCTGCCAGCCACCAGTCCGGAGACGCCTGCCGGGTAGTCGGCACCCCCAATCACAAGGAGCGGCGAAATGCCCTCGGCCAGCACCTGTTCCCTGGCCCTGGCGGCGGCTGCGGTGGTGATTCTCTGCCGTTCGGCGTTTCTCTTTTCCAGCCAGGCAGCCAGCAGCCGTGCCCGCTCCGGCGAGTCTGTCATTAGAAGCTCATAACTGGCCAGGGCGTGGTCCAGCCTGCCGGCGGTGTTTAGTCGTGGGGCGATGACCCAGGAGATGCTGTCTGAATCAACACTGCCGATGGGTAGACCGGCCTGGGTCAGTATCTCCCTGATGCCGAGGCGGGGGGAATCATTTATTACCCGCAGCCCTTCCTTGACAAGGTAGCGGTTCTCTCCCACCAGGGGCATCACATCGGCTACAGTGCCCAGGGCTACCAGGTCTATAAGTCCATCGAGCTGCTTCTCCTTACCGATTCCCCGGAAAAGGGCCTGGAGCAGCTTGAAGCCCACTCCCACACCAGCCAGTTCTGAGAAAGGGTAGTTTGAATCAGGCAGTTTTGGGTCAACCACGGCAACAGCCGGTGGAAGCTCGGCAGTGGGGGTGTGGTGGTCGGTAATCACTATGTCAAGCCCCAGCTTGCGTACCTTCTTAACCTCGGCGAGGCCAGTAATCCCGCAGTCAACAGTTATTACCAGACTGGCACCCTGCCGGTAAAGCCTTTCCAGGGCGGCTGCTTTCAGCCCGTGGCCCTCGTTCATGCGATGGGGTATATAGGGAATAGTCTTCCCTTCAAGGATTGAAAGGCCCTTCACCATGAGGGCGGTAGCGGTGATGCCATCAGCATCAAAGTCGCCATAGACGGCAATGTTTTCCCCTGAGAGCAGTGCCTGGAAAATTCTGGCTACCGCCTCATGCATCTGCGGCAACAGGAAGGGGTCATCGGAGAGTGTCTTATCCGCAGCAATAAATGATGCCAGCCGGGAGGGGTCAGCCAGACCACGGTTAAACAGCAACTGAGCAATGAGCGGAGGCAGACCTGAGGTGTTAGTCAGCAGCTTGTCTGGAATTCGTGGTAGAAGATGCCAGCGGCTATGGTTCAAACCTGTGCCTCATCATATCGCCGGAATACCAGCACCGAATTGTGACCACCAAAGCCGAAGGAATTAGACAGGGCAGTGGTAACCCTGGCCCGGCGGGCTACATTAGGCACGTAATCCAGGTCGCAATCGGGGTCAGGGTGGTCAAGGTTTATGGTCGGCGGTATTATTCCGTGTTGAATGGTCATGACACATATTGCCGCCTCAAGGGCGCCGGCAGCTCCAACCAGATGCCCCGTCATTGACTTGGTAGAGCTTATCGGTATTTTGTAAGCCTGTTCCCCGAATATAGCCTTTATTGCCATAGTCTCCACCCTGTCATTCAACGGTGTCGAGGTGCCATGGGCATTAATGTAGTCAATTTCAGCAGGAGCCAGCCCTGCCTTCCTGAGTGCCATTTTCATTGCCCTGGCAGCACCCTCCCCATCTTCAGCCGGCTGGGTAATGTGAACGGCATCGCTACTGGCTCCATAGCCAACAATTTCAGCCAGAATTTGAGCCCCACGCTGCTGGGCAAAGGAGAGGCTCTCCAGGATGAGAATAGCTGCTCCTTCCCCGAGGACAAAGCCGTCACGTTCAGCATCAAACGGCCGGGAGGCTTTCTGCGGGGCGTCATTTCGGGTGGAGATTGCTCTATTGGCGTTGAAACCGGCAACACCTATCGGGGTGATTACCGCCTCAGTGCCGCCAGCGAGCATAGCCACTGCGTCACCACGCTTGATGATTTCGTAGGCGGTGCCGATGGCATCCGAGCCACTGGAGCAGGCAGAGGTGGGACAGAAGTTCGGTCCCCTGGGTCCCAGTAGTATTGATATCTGACTTGAAGCCATATCAGTTATCATCATCGGCACCAGGAAGGGGCTTACCTTGTCCGGCCCCTTTTCCATTAATACACTTAGTTGTTCCGACAGGGTAATTAATCCACCAATGCCGCTGCCAACCAGGACGCCGATATTGTCCTGATTGTCGGCGTTAATCTCCAGCCCGGCTTGCTCCACTGCCTGCATAGCGGCAACAACTGCCATCTGGCTGAAGCGGTCCATACGGCGGGCTTCCTTGCGGCCAATGTAATCAGTAGCCTCGAATCCCTTTAACTCGCCGGCAAACCTGGTTTCAAAGCCCTCGGTGTCAAACTGGGCAATGTAGTCAATACCGGACTTGCCGGCGATAAGACCTGCCCAGGTGGTGGCTAAATCCAGACCGAGCGGACTGACAGCGCCTACCCCGGTAATCACTACCCGGTTGCTAGAAAAGTTCACCAGCATTACCCTCCCGTTTCTCTCCTCAGGGGATAGAATCTGCTCTCCAAGCTTGCAGTCAATGAGTATGGTTAGTATAATGGATGTCTCGGCTGCTAGTCAATAAAAAGCGTTTTTGTTTTTTACCTTTAGCAATCCGGGCTGGACTATGGCTGGTAAGGCGCACGGGAGAGAAGTATGAGGGTTGCCCTAGCTACCTTAGGTTGTAAGCTGAATCAGGCGGAGACCGGGCTTTTAGCCAGGCAGTTTGCCGGGGCGGGACACAGGCTGGTGTCCCGGCCGGATGAGGCTGATGTCTATATCCTCAACACCTGCACGGTCACTCACACCGCTGATAGCAAGTCCCGCCACATGCTCAGATTAGCCCACCGCCGGAACCCTGATGCCCTGGTTGTGGCTACCGGTTGCTATGCTCAGCGAGCGCCCCAGGAGCTGGCTCAGATTGACGGCGTTACCCTTGTCGCCGGTAATGGTGAGAAGCCACATCTGCTGAGGCTGCTGCAGGAGTACGGTTACATGAGCAGCCACACACCTGCTCAGAGGGAGTCCGCCGGCGCTCCTCGCCCGGTATTCAGGACACGAGCCTTTGTAAAGGTACAGGATGGTTGTGAAAGCCGGTGCTCCTACTGCATTGTGCCCCTGGTACGGGGCAGTGAGGTGAGCCTGCCGCCTGGTCAGGTTGTTGCCGGGGTCAGACAGCGGGTTGACGATGGCGACAGGGAGGTAGTCCTGACCGGGACCAAGATTGGCTCCTACCACCACGATGGCATCGGTCTCAAGGGGCTGCTGGAGCGTATCCTGACCGGGACCGGTGTAACCAGACTGAGGCTCTCGTCCCTCCAGCCCCAGGAAATCTCCCCCGGGCTTATCCGACTGTGGGCGGATAGCCGGTTGTGTCCCCACTTTCACCTGTCCTTGCAGAGTGGCAGCGACGGGGTGCTCAATCGGATGAAACGGCGCTACCGAACCAGTGATTATGAGCGGGCGGTGTCTCTGATTCGGTCTCAGTTGCCTGATGCCGCCATCACCACCGATGTCATTGTCGGCTTCCCCGATGAGACCGGGGAGGAGTTTGAACAAAGCCTCAGTTTCTGTAAGCAGATGGAATTCGCCAGGATGCACGTATTCAGCTATTCACCGCGTGACGGGACTGAGGCTGCCCGTTTGCCCTGTCGGGTGGATGACAGGGTAAGGAAGCAGAGAAGCCAGCAGATGCTCGCCCTGGCTGAGGAGAGTGCCCGGAACTTCAGACAGCGGTTTTCGGGCAGGATGATGACAGTCCTGTGGGAGAAACAGTCTGCTGATGGAGTCTGGTCCGGGGTTACCGATAATTACATCAAGGTATACACCAGAAGCGGCCAGGACTTAGGCAACAGGCTAGTGCCAGTGAAGCTGGCGTGATTTTTCAGTAACAACAGGAGGCCGTATGACTAACACCAGGCACCACTTTCTGGACATATTCTTCTATCCGGAAAGCGTAGCTGTGGTTGGCGCCAGCCGGAGCATGATGTCGCCCAACTTCTTCCTGGTATCAAATCTGACAGACCTGAAGTTCCCCGGTAAGGTGTATCCGGTGAATCCCAACGCCGCGGAGATTATGGGGCTGAAAACATATCCCGATATGAAGAGCATAGAGGGTAATGTAGACCTGGCGGTAATCTCCGTGCCCGCCAGTAAAACGATGGATATTGTCAGGGACTGCATTGCCAAGCGGGTGAAGGGTATTACCATTATTGCCGGCGGTTTTTCCGAGATTGGGTCTGGGGGGAAGAAGACACAGGATGAAATACTGAGCCTTTTAAGGGAACCCGGAATCAGGGCAATTGGGCCCAACGCACTTAGCCCCATCAATACAGCCAATAACTTCATCATTGGTTTTGGTGCTGCGGTGGAGATGCCCAGGGGAGGGCTTTCCTTCATCTTTCAGTCCGGGCTGTATCAACCCAGGCTCAACTGGCTCATCTCTGAGTTCCACCTGAATCTGAATAAGCTCATTGACCTGGGTAACAAAATGGATATCAACGAGGTTGACGCCCTGGAGTACTTCGGCCAGGACGATAGCACCAGGGTTATCGCCATGCACCTGGAAAGCATTGCCGGCGACGCCAGAAAGTTCCTGCGCCTTCTGGACAGCACCACCAGGAAAAAGCCGGTTATTGTTCTCAAAACGGGCCGGACAGCGGCTGGAGCCAGGGCTGCCTCGTCACACACCGGCGCCCTGATGAAGTCCACCGATACCGTTGTTGACGCTGCTCTCAGGCAGGCGGGGGCGATTCGGGTGCAGGGGCTGGACGAGTTCCTTGACCTGGCAAAGGTTTTTGAATACCTGCCGCCGCTCCGGAGTAACCGGATTGCCATATCATCCTTCTCCGGTGGGGAGGGGGTGATTACCACCGACTTTGCTCAGCTTCACGGTCTTACGCTGGCTGAGCTGGGTGCGGGGGCAGAAAAGAGGCTCCGCCCCCTTTTCCCGCCCTGGGACATTCCTCTGAATCCGTTTGATACGGGGGTGGCCAGTCAGTTTCACCGTGAAAAGGACATCTTTGGCATTATCGGGGGTGTGTATGCCGATGACCCGAATGTTGACTGCATGGCAATACAAATGGCGGGGATGCAGCAATTACTGACCGGTGCCTCCAAAGGGGTAGGCGAACATCTCGCCGAAGCGTTTTCTCAGGCGAAAAAGAGGGGTAAACCGGTAGCTGTCTGGATGACGGACCCGTCTGGAGAGGGTGGGGAGATAACCAGGGTGCTGGAGGCAAACCGGATACCGGTCTACCCATCAGCCGAGCGCGCCGTCAGGGCGCTGGGGGCGCTTTATAAATATAATCTATTGAGAGAGAGGCTGTAAGGGAGCAAGCTCCTCTTCCTCGGATTGCTTCCTGTCCCTTCATTCCGTCCAGGGCTTCGGCTCGCAATGACACAGGGGCAGGAATCCCCCCAACCGTAAATTCACCAGCACCGTATTAAATGTGCATGCTATGTTATAATTGTTGTAGGGAGGTCACCGTGCCGAAATTCAACCCGGAGCAATTTGCCCGGACCGCCGGGCGAATCAGAGCCAAGGCAATAGAAGAAGGCAGACTGCTGCACAACCCTCCTGACGGGGAACTGAGGCCTATCGTAGAGAAAGAGCCGGAGGTCAGGAGAACGATATACGGCAGCCTGGTTGCTGAGAGCGAGCCTACCTCGCGGGCGGCGATGTTCACCCGAAACAGCGTTGACCACCCCTTCGGTAAGGGTGAGCGAGACCTGCTGGCGCAGTGTGAGCTGGTCTTAGAGCGGAAAAGGCTTATCTCCGTAGATAGAGTAGTGGGTAATGAAAACAGTGATACGGTGGTCAGGCTGACCGTCCCCGAGGAGTTTGCCCATGTAGCCTACGGGGGGAAGAACCTCTTTATTCCGCCAAAAAGGGATGTTGAGCAGCCAGACTATGAAATTATCATGTTCCAGGACGAGGCGTTTGAGAAGAACAGGTCAAAGCCGCTCCCCCAGAAGGACATCACCATAAGGCTGGCTATGCTGGACAACGGCAGGGTGATAAAGATAATCAGGAACAGCAACTATATCGGCGAGTACAAGAAGGGGGTCTTTGCTGCCGAAGACTGGGTTGCCAAGACCAGAAAAGGCGGAATCTTCCTGCACACCGGTTGCCGTGAGGACTACCTGCAATCGGCACACGGTGAGTATCGGACTGCCAGGTCATTACTGGCCGCGCTAAGTGCCAACGGGAAAACAACCACTACCGGTAAGGCTCTAGCCCGAAAGGGGAAGGAGAAATCATGGCTGGTGCAGGACGATGGAGGCACCCTGATGCCCGACGGTTCCTTTCATGGCTTTGAACAGGGGGGAGTATTTGTAAAAACAGAGAATGTAAACCCGGGTGAGCAGGGGGAAATCTACTACGGTTTACTGAAACCCGATACCTTCGGCGAGAATATCTATTTAACAGAGGACGGTGACCTTGATTTCTACAATCTGGAAAGCACCTCTAATGGGAGGGCAATTATTCAGAGGAAAGACTTCATTCATGCCTCTAGCTACATTGATGTCGACAGGATTGATAACCTGATTCTCATCACGAGACACCCCCTGATGCCGGCAATATCGAGGCTGTCCATCCAGCAGGCGGTGGCCTTTATGATACTGGGGCAGGCTATGGAGTCATCGGCTGGCGACCCAACGAAGGCAGGCAAGATAAGGTCCGAGTTCTTCTACGACCCGTTTGTAGCCGGTGACAGGGCACAGCACGCCAACATCCTCTATGACATACTGAAGGGCTTGCCTCACATGAGGTGTTACATGCTTAATACCGGGGGTGTCGGCGAAGGAGGGCGCTACCGGGATATCACACTACAACATACGCTGGGTGTCCTGGACTCCCTGCTAAGAGGGGGGCTGGAAGACTGGGTAGAAACTGCCACCGGCATGGAGGTTCCGGCGGCAGTGAGGTCAGTGGACGATATCTATTTCCATCCTGAGATACTCTATCCGTGGGACGAATTCGATACGAGGCAGAAGGCGCTGAACAGATTCAGACGGGAGACTGTCGAAAAGCTTGGGAGTGGCTTGCATCCTGACATAAGAGGCGTTTTCTAGAGTAAAAACGCTGGAAACTCACCGTAAGGGTGAACGGGTTCGTTTATTTCTTCTTCGCTTTCTTCCCAACCTTCTCGGCCTGCTCTACCCTTGCCGCAAGCTCAATCAGTTTGAAGACGGTCCTGGCTTTTCCGGCTAGTACGAAACTATCCATGAGCTATCTCCTTTAACCTCTTTCAATTCAATGTACCTTGAGTTTAGCACCCGAATATAAAGCCAAGAATAAATGTGATAAATTTTTCATAAATATTCCATTAAAGTCTCATAAAGATTGCCTGATTTGTACATTGTGAAAGAGACAGGGCACCCAATCTCACCCTGCCAGAATATAGTGCCCATCGTAGTTTTAAGTTTAGGACAAGCCTCGGCACTCCTCTTATGTCATTGCGAGGCATTAGGTGCCGAAGCAATCTATGGGGGAACGAGATTGCCGCGCCTCTTCCTCGCTCGGCTCGGAGTTTCGGCTCGCAATGACGAGGTAAGGGGGAGATGTGTTACTAATCATGTGAATAAGAACATAGCCTTGTAATAGCCTTCCAGAGGGTGTTAAAATTCTTTGTATCCTAGAAGATAGGCAGGTACCGAGCAATTCCCCGTTATGCTATCGTTACCGGTAGTGACACTCGGCGGCACCATGAAACGATTAGCCTTACCAATAGCCATCGGGCTGTGTATCCAGCTCGCCTTCTCAAGCCCGGTACAATCGGTGTCAGAAGGGGCGGTTCAGGTCAAGGAACTGAACTTCGTCTTCGTTCACGGCACGGGTGGCAATATGTGCTCCTTTCAACTGCTATCCGACTGCATTGAGGAGCAGCTACCGGCGTATGTCCTTCGTTTCCAGCAAGCCAATCCGGATACCACTATCCGGCTCAACACACTGAAAAGGTGCTATCCAGGCTATGTAGGTATTGATACCTGGGCTAACAACATAGCCATCAGTATCAACAAGCACTTCCGTGGTAAGAAAGATATAATCCTGGTCGGGCACAGCATGGGAGGCAAGGCGGCACTCTATGCCGTGGCACAGAACATAGGCGGCCTGGCTGACAGGGTGGCAATGGTGGTAACAATCAACAGCCCCATTAAGAGCCTGGACCGGTATTATGCTGCCGGGGGCGGACCCGCATTACAGTACTGCCGGACGGGGCTGCTGGGTTCTGACGAGGGGGTCTGTAATTCTCTGGTCAGCTACAACAGCCCTCAGGACGGCGGCTGGGTAGGCAAAAATAAGCACTGGCTGGCTTTCATATCCTCGGAGAGAGCCCCGCTTGGTGAACAGTTTGACCGTGCCGGTATTGATGCCTGGCCGAGGGATATGGATGACGGTGCTATACCGCTCTCAGCCCAGTATGCCGATGGTGCCGATGTAATCTACTACGGAGAGCACGCGCACAGCGATTTTTCCGTACTGGATGAGGTGGCTGAGTTCATGGCAGATAACATCCTGCGTTATATCTTTGGGGGGAGCATAGAATGCTCCGTGTTTGCCAGAGATGGTACCCTTGAGCGCAAGGCTGACTGGCTGCTGGGAACCGACCACTGGGAGGACGTTGTCGGCGAGGTGGTTACCAGCAGTGGAGAGCTGAGGCATACCAATAAGTCCTACTCTGAATGGCGGGAGTGGGAGGATGTAGTCGGGGAGTACCTTCCTCTGTACCAGCGGAGCAGCTGCCGGGTCAGCCAGACATCTCTCCCCTTTCTTACCAGCGTCCAGGAACTGCGCTGGGCGAACCCTGATGACCCTGAAGACAGCCGGCTCTATCTGCGAACCAGGGCTGCTCCCAGGAGCTCTGTAAAGGTAGACTGGCGCATTTACCGGCGGGGGTTGCTTCCTGAGGGAACCAGGCGCTCTCACTACGAAGTTGAAATAAGCGATGGCACACCCCTCGCCAGTATCAGTCAGGTGCTATGGGTAACTGATAACCCCCGTGACCTGACAATACGCATATGGTCCGAAGCACAGAGCCCCTTTCGCTGGTTCAAGGCTGAATGGAGAGCCTACTATAAAGAAATCCGGCAGAGGAAGGTAATTGATGAGATTGCCGCCGGGGCTGTGCTGACAGCCAGCACAGACAGCTAAATGTATTATCACCGTATGGTCAGGCAGCCCTGTCACTTACCTGTCGGCGGCTGTGTGTGGCTGCATTCTGCAGAACCAGCCCGGGAAATGCCAGCAAGACCCCGGCAAACCACTGCTGGGTAAAAATCATCACCAGGATGCCACCAATAGTAAGGGCTACGCCAATGCCCCACCCGACCCAGCTGGTAATGCGTGTTACCCTCTGATAATTGTTAGTTGCCTTCCATAGAACCGCCCGCAGGACCCTGCCCCCATCCAGAGGAAGACCGGGTACGAAATGGAACAGGGCCAGCATGAAACAGATAAACGCCAACCATTGCATGAGCACATCAACTGTAACGTTGTTGGTACGCTCCAGTACAAAATAGAGCATATAAAAGATTCCAGCGATTATCAGGTTGAACAGCATACCAGCCGCTGCCAGTAGCAGCTCAAGAGCAGGGTGGGTAGCCTCTTCGCCAATCTGGTGCACCCCGCCGAAGAGAAACAGGGTGATACTCTTCACCGGTATTCCCTTACTCATAGCTACCAGACTGAGAACAAACTCACGAATAACAATAACCATAAAAAAAATCAGACTGGCGGTTATTCCAAGCATTACCCGGTACAATATGGGGTAAGCCATCGAGAACTGCGTGACCACAGCGGCTGTTATCAGCACAATAGTCGCGAACCAGGTGTAGTGTAATCGCAGGCGAACCCCAAAAATCCTTCCCAGACTGGGGCTGGTTCTCATTGTCCCCTCCGCATCAGGCTGCTTATGAAGGCATTTTGAGCGGGTAATTCATTTTTGTCAAGCCCCACTGCATTTTCTGGCCAGCCAGCAACAGGTAGCTTTACTACCTGCCCCCGTGAACTGATATAATGTAGAACAGACCTGCGAAATCGGCAGGCAAACAAGGAGGGGAAAATGACAGACCCGCGAATTGAGAAACTTGCCCACCTGCTGGTCAGCTACTCGGTAGCCGTGCGACCTGAAGACAGGGTAGTGATTGAAGGGGACACCATAGCCGAACCACTGCTTACAGCGGTCTATGCAGAGGTGTTACAGGCAGGAGGACACCCACTGGTGCTGGCTAACATCCCGGGCATGAAGGAGGTATTCTTCCGCTACGCCTCTGATGAGCAGGTGCGACACGTGCCCGAGCCGCTCAAAATGGTGATGTCAACCTATGATGTACGTATTGCAATCCTGGCGGAGGAGAATACCAAATCGTTGAGCAGTGTTGACCCGGCCAGGATGGTACTCCGCAGCCAGTCGCGCGCCGAGCTGATGCAGACCTTCATGCGGCGCTCGGCGGCTGGTGAGCTACGCTGGACATTGACCATTTTCCCAACCAATGCCTGCGCCCAGGACGCCGAGATGAGCCTGAGTGAGTATGAGGACTTCGTCTACGGCGCCTGCCTGCCCGATATGGATGACCCGGTGGGGTACTGGCAGCGGTTCTCAGCCTGGCAGCAGCGAATTGTTAGCTGGCTCAAGGGCAAAGAGCGGGTTCACGTAATCGCGAAGGAGACTGACCTCCGCCTCAGCATCGCTGGCCGCACCTTCATCAGCGCCGATGGTACCAATAACATGCCCGACGGGGAGGTCTTTACCGGGCCGGTGGAGGACAGCACTGAGGGTCATGTCTACTTCTCCTACCCGGCCATCTACGGCGGCCGGGAGGTCACCGGCGTAAGACTCTGGTTCGAGGGTGGACGTGTGGTTAAAGCCAGTGCCGATAAGAACGAGGACTTCCTGCTGAAGACACTTGATACCGATGATGGCTCGCGGTGGGTTGGGGAGTTTGCCATCGGAACCAACGAGGGCATCACTCGCTTCACCCGCCAGGGGCTATTTGACGAGAAGATAAACGGCAGCTTTCACATGGCACTGGGCGCCGGCTACCCTGAGACCGGCAGCAAGAATGAGTCAGCCATTCACTGGGACATGATATGCGACCTGCGCGACGGTGGTGAAATCTGGGTGGACGATGAACTGCTGTATAAAAATGGCAGGTTCGTGATTGATTTTTAGTTGAAGACTACCACAGGTCTTTAGCGACATCCTCCAGACCCAGTTCTATCAGCTTTTCCCTGGTCGGCTTGCCCGTGCCCCAGTCCCACTTCCTGAAGTCATAGTACTCCCTGAGCAGCAGCTCCATATCCGGAACGCTACCGGCGGTACCGCCCTCCTTCAGCGCCGTAGTGCACACGCTGGGTAGCCTGTCATCCTCCCGGCTGGCTCCAAGCTTGTTACTGATTGCCCTCTTTATATTGATCGACCTCTCACCAGCGGTATTGATGTCCGCCGGGGTGTATTCCCAGCCGGTGATATTGCTGAGTATCTCGGCAATCTGCGTCAGCGAGATAGGAGCGAATTTGCAGAGGAGCAGAGAATCATACATGTCCTTGATGTTCTGATACTTAGCCGCCGGCTCAGCCTTCCCCTCAGACTGCAGTCTGTCACCGGGCGTGACACCGAGCTCAGGCACACCACCGCCTATCTCAACACCGTAATAATCACCCTTCAGGTGGCAGGCTCCACGGGGGCCGGTGGCATAGGATATCGCCATACCGCTGAATGCCCTGGCATCATGCATGGGCATCTCCAGCCCTTTGACATGCGCTGCTTCGCTGGGGTCGGCACCAAGCTCTTCAGCCATCCTGCGTGTCCCCTCACTCAGCAACTCGCCTATCCCCTCCTTCTTGATAATCATCTCAACCAGCCTGACAATAGCCTTGCCGTCGCCCCAGTTAATCTTCATCCCGGCTCTACTCTCGGAGAGAACGCCCTTCTCAAAGAGATACATGGCGTAGGCTATAGATACGCCAGCCGATATGGTGTCTATCCCGTTGGCATTGCACAGGTGATTGGCCAAAACGATAGAGTCCAGGTCGTAGTTCATGCAGAGCGGCCCGAAGGCAACGGCCGTTTCGTATTCCGGCCCATCAATCTCATCCAGGTCTTCGCGGAAGTGCCTCACCGTACGGCCGCAACCGATAGGGCAGCCCTGGCAGGCGTAGTTACCCATAGTATAAGCCTGCCTTAATGCCTGCCCGGTTACCTTCTCCACAGGGAATACGCTCCTGGTGAAGTATCTGGCAGGAACATCCGACAGGTACATGCCCAGGTCCATATAGAGCATTGTCCCGTATTCCCGATAGGCAATGGACATGAAATTGGCTGAGATTGCGTCCCTGGCATTTTTGGCAAGCTCGGCAATCTTCTCCCCGTTGGCCAGGTCTGTCTTCATTCCTCCAGCAGCAGCCACCGCCTTGAGATTCTTTGAACCCATGAGGGCTCCCAGTCCGCAGCGCCCGGCTGCCCGGCCCCGGTCATTGACTACACAGGCATATTTCACCAGGTTCTCGCCGGCCGGTCCGATGCAGGTAACACTCAGCCCGGTATCCTTCAACTCGTCCTTTAATGTCTTCTGGGCCTGATATGTATCCTGCCCCCACAGATGAGAGGCATCCCTAATCTCCGCACTGCCATTATTAATATAGAGGTACACAGGCCTCTCTGCCCTGCCAGTGATGAAAATGCCGTCAAAGCCTGATTCTTTAAGCCTGAAGGGGAACACACCCCCGGTAGTGGCTTCACCCCAGATACCTGTTTGAGGGGATATGCCACAGATGGCTGAGCGACTGACCATCGGAATGGTTGTACCGGTAAAGGGCCCGGCAGCAAAGACGAGGGGGCTATCCGGGGCGAGAGGGTCCATACCGGCTTCAACCCGGCTGTAAATCAATCTGGCGGCAAGGCTGGCGCCACCAATAAAATTCTTTAGAAGGTCTTCTTCAAGCTCCATAGCACCGGTCTCTCCGGCATCAAGGTCCACTTTAAGGAATTTACCGTGATATCCAAACATGGTTTCACCTCCTAGAAATCTACGTCTTTGCCTTCATAGGCATACCTGAATAGCTTTTCGCACTGCTCCATGGTGACCGGCCGGGGACTCTGGAATGCGGAGGGGTCTTCAAAGCTGTAAAACACGAGCTTGTCTAAATTCTTCTCAAAGTCCTCTTTGGAGATACCGAGACCTTTCAAGTCAAGCGGTACATCCAGTTCTTCAAAAAGCGCCCTGACCTTCTTCAGCAGAGCGGCTAGATTTTTCTCCTTGGACTCTTCTCTTATATTCAGGGCGTTGCAGATATCCAGATACTTGTCCGTTACCGGAGCGTAATACTGGAATGCGCAAGGAATGAGGATACCAACCGCAATACCATGGTGCACACCAAAGAGCTTGCCCAGAGAGTGTCCCATACTGTGAGTCAGGGCGACTCCGCCGTTACCAAAGGCAATGCCAGCCATACTGGCCGCCATGTGCATCCTGAATCTGGCCTCATGGTCAGTGCCATCATGGTAAGCCCTGGGCAGGTATTTGAAAACCATCTGAATAGCTCTAAGAGCCATTGCGTCGGTAAAATCGTTGGTCACGGGAGTGGCAACACAGTCCATAGAGTGCGCCAGTGCGTCCAGACCGGTACCGGCAGTGAGTTTTGGCGGCATACCGGTAACAAAGGCGGGGAAAAGCACCGCGAAATCGGGCAGCAGTTCGGCACCAACAACGGGGACCTTTCTCATGGCCTCTGTGTCGGTTACTACAGCTACCGCCGTGCAATCTGAACCCGTGCCGCTGGTCGTGGGGATGGCAACCAGCACTGCCTTCTTTCTCAACCCGAGAGGCGCCAGCGGTGAAACCATCGCCAGGTCGGTTACATCCGGACGCTCGTATAGTATCCAGGCAGCTTTGGCACTATCCATGACTGAGCCTCCGCCAACGGCTACTATCGCGTCGGGCTCAAACTGTTTCATGGACTCGGCACACTCGCGGACACTCTCCATCGGTGCCTCCGGCTGAGCCTTGTCCCAGGTTTGAGTCGTAAACCCGCTCCTCTGCAAAACAGCGGATGCCCTGGCGGCGTACCTGGCAGCATTCTCATCGGTTACGATGAATGCCTGCTTTTTGCTGCACATCATGCCGAGAGTATCAAAAACACCCGCCCCTACTCCAGCCGCCTCACCAAGGGCATTGGCCCCCATAAACATCTTGGGTACACTAAAAGTAGATGAAAGCCCCTTGATAGCAGTAGCGCAAGCCAGAGGTATCAGGGCTTTTAGTGTAGGTTCGGTAAACCAGTACGTCACAGTTTTCACCTCCCTTATATAACATTAGACTTATTGTAGCACGGCACAGATAGCATGGCACAGACAATAGTTCATGTCAAGCCGTCCCCGGTCGTAGTGACCACACCGACAAGCCGTGGTAATTCCAGGGTTCTCCGGGGCAAACTATAGAACTCCCTCAGAGAATGCCGGCTACCAGCCACAACTTGATGATTTAGAGGCAAAATGCTAGTATTATACTAGTATTATAACTGAAGGTTCGAGGTTTGTTAACAAGCCTTCGGATTTTACTATACTGGTGAGGAAGAGGGAGCCCGGTAGCCGAAGGGAGAAGGGGGTAGATATGGCTAAACCAAAGGTCGCCTTCTACTGGTGTGCTTCGTGTGGTGGCTGCGAGGAGACAGTTATTGACCTCAATGAAGATATTCTTAAAGTGGCGGATGCTGTGGAAATCGTGCTGTGGCCGGTGGCGCTGGACTTTAAGAAGAAGGACATTGAAGCACTGAAAGACGGTGAGATAGCGGTCAGCTTTATCAATGGCTCGGTAAGGCTGGAAGAGCAGGAGGAGATGGTGAAGCTGCTGAGGCAGAAATCAGGCCTTGTCGTTGCCTTCGGTGCCTGCGCCTACCTTGGCGGTATACCGGGACTGGCTAATTTCTACTCCAGAGAAGAGATATTCCAGAGGGTTTATAAAGAAGTACCGACCGTGGACAACCCGCAGGGGATTACTCCACAGCAGAAGACAGCCATTGATGGTGGTGAACTCACCCTGCCCGAATTCTATGATACGGTGAAGACCCTCAACCAGACCATCCCGGTGGACTATTACCTCCCCGGGTGCCCGCCGCCACCCGATTCGGTGATGAACGCCATCAACGCCATCCTCACCGGACAGCTACCGGAGAAAGGGGCGGTGCTGGCTCCCGACAGGGCTCTGTGCGATACCTGCCCTCGCAAGGATACCAAACCGGAGAAGATATCAATAACTGAAATAAAGAGGCCGTGGGAGATTAAGATTGACCCCGAGAAGTGCTTTCTGGTGCAAGGACTGTTCTGCTACGGCCCGGCCACCCGCTCGGGGTGCGGTGAGACCTGCATCAGAGCCAATATGCCGTGTCGCGGGTGCTTCGGCCCCGTAGATGGGGTTGTTGACCAGGGGGCCAAAGGACTGGCGATGTTAGCCTCCATACTGGGAATTCAAGCCGAAGAGAAGATGTCACAGGAGGATGTCAGCAAACTGATCAACCAGATTGCTGACCCTGGAGGAACATTCTACAGATTCAGCCTGGCCAGCTCTCTGCTGAGAAGAAAGAGGATGGAGAAAACCGGAGGGTAGGATGAAAAAGATAACCATTGACCCGATAACCAGGCTTGAAGGGCACGGCAAGATAGAGATATTCCTCAATGATGAGGGAAGCTGTGAGCGTGCCTGCCTTCAGATTCCTGAGCTACGGGGCTTTGAGAAGTTCTCCGAGGGAAGACCTGCCGAGGAGATGCCGAGGATAACCTCCATGATATGCGGGGTCTGCCCTACCGCTCACCACATGGCATCGACCAAGACCCTTGATGACCTCTGGAAGGTGGAGCCAACATCAACGGCTAAAAAGATACGAGAGCTTATGTACAATGCCTTCCAGGCGGAAGACCACATACTGCATTTCGCCTTCCTCGGCGGCCCCGACTTCATAGTTGGACCAACCGCGCCGGCCGCCGAGAGGAATATCCTCGGGGTTATTGGTAAGGTGGGGTTAGAGGTCGGCGGGAAGGTAATTGAGATGCGCAAAAGGATGAGGAATGTGATGAGGATAATCGGCGGCAAGCCGGTTATGCCCACCTGCGGCCTGCCCGGAGGGGTATCAAAGGCGATTACCGAGGAGGAAAGGAAGACAATCATTGAGGCCGGGGAGTATTCCGTGGAGTTCTGTCAGATTGCCCTGGGGCTCTTTGACGATGTGGTGCTCAAGAACAAGGAATATCTCGACCTTATCACCGGGGATGTCTACCAGCACAGGACGTACTATATGGGGCTGGTAGATGATAATAACAGGGTTAACTTCTACGATGGCCAGATAAAGGTGGTCGACCCCGACGGCAAGGAGTTCGCCAGGTTCAGGGCTCAGGACTACCTTGACCACATCAGCGAGCATGTTGAGCCCTGGACTTATGTCAAGTTCTCCTTCCTGAAGAAGGTGGGCTGGAAGGGGTTCGTTGATGGGAAGGAGAGCGGGGTCTTCCGGGTAGCGCCGCTGGCCCGGCTGAATACCGCCGATGGCATGGCAACCCCTCTGGCTCAGGAAGCCTATGAGAAGATGTACAGCACACTGGGGGGCAAGCCGGTTCACAGCACCCTGGCTTTCCACTGGGCACGACTCGTTGAGGCGCTCTATGCTTCGGAGCGGGTACTGGAGCTTGCCCGCGACCCGGAACTTACCTCGCCTGATATTGTCAACCTGCCCACGGCAACCCCTAAAGAGGGGATAGGGATAGTTGAAGCGCCGAGAGGAACCCTGATTCATCACTACCAGACCGATGATAGAGGGATTCTCACCGGAGTCAATCTGATTGTAGCCACGCAGAACAACTCGGCGGCAATCAACATGTCGGTTGAGAAGGCAGCCAGGTCACTCATCAAGAACGGGGATGTTCCCGATGGTATTCTTAACATGATTGAGATGGCATTCAGGGCCTATGACCCCTGTCTTGCCTGTGCTACCCATTCACTTCCCGGGAGAATGCCGCTTGAGGTGAAGGTATATGATGCCAGAGGGGACCTGGTAAAGAGATTAACAAGGGGTGAATAAACAGGAGGCAAGGTATGAAGGAGAAAGTGGAAGAGACCCTAGCCAGGATTAGACCCGCCCTGCAGGCAGATGGTGGTGATGTTGAGCTGGTAGATGTGAATGACGGAGTCGTCAGCGTAAGGTTGACGGGTGCCTGCGATGGCTGCCCCATGGCAACCCTGACCCTGAAGATGGGGATTGAACGGCTGCTGAGAGGGGAAATACCCGAGGTTAAAGAGGTAGTTTCTGTTAATTAGTTACGTATGAATACACTCATATTAGGAATCGGGAACCCTATTTTAAGAGATGACGGGGTTGGAATCAGAATTGCCCGGAAGCTCAGGGAGGAAAATCCCGAACTGGAAGTAATTGAGACCAGTCAGGCCGGGCTTACCCTGCTCGACCTTGTGGCCGGCTATGACAGGCTAATCATTATTGATTCTATCAAGACGGGAAGAGGAAAAACAGGAGAGGTCTACGAGCTGGGACTGGAAGCCCTGAAGCCCAGCAAGGACTTCTCTTCATCTCACGGTATAGACATTGCCACTGCCTTCAAGCTCGGGCACCAGTTGGGCTACAAGATGCCCGGCTATGTCAGGATATACGCTGTAGAGGTAATGCATAATACAACCTTCGGAGAGGAGTGCTCACCGGAGATAGAAGAACGCATCCCGTTGATTGCCCGGCAGATAGCCAGGCAGGAGAAGCTGGGAACGACTCGCAAGCCCGACCAGAAAGTGAGGCCAAGGTGAGCGAGGCAGCGATACCACAGGTAGTAGCTGTTAAACAAAACGAAGACTACTGCAGCAGCTGCTCCATTTGCTCTACCTTATGCCCTTACGAGGCTCTAAGAAAAGACCCCGAGACCGAAAAGATTTTCCTGGAGATTGAAAAGTGCCAGGTGTGCGGGCTGTGCTACGCCACCTGCCCGGCCGGAGCCATAGAGACTATCTACTACGATGTTGATTCCCTGACCAGCTACCTGGAGAAGGCAAGGCAGCAGTATGAAAGTGATACCCTGGTTATTATGTGCAAGGGAAGCGCCCCCGACTTCGCTCAGGCAGGCGAGATGTTCGGGGTAACCAGTTTCGTCCCCCTCTCCGTCCCCTGTGTCGGTCGCGTCCCCGAGGAGGTATTACTAAAAGCCGTAATTATGGGCATGAACAGGATATACACCCTTGCCTGCGATGATGACTACTGCCGCTTTCAGAGAGGAAGCGCCGTTACGATGCGTAAAATCCTGGCTCTCAATCTCCTGTTAGAGCAGCTTGGCTACGGGAAAGAGGTCATAACCCTGAAGCAGAACAGCCTCAAGGTAAAGGCAAACACCGACCTGTGCATTGCCTGCGCCAACTGTGTCTTCTACTGCCCGTACAACGCCGCCAGACTGGAAGGTCAGGGGAAGGTCAGCTTTGACCTCGCTCTGTGCCGGGGCTGTGGTCTCTGTGTGGCTATGTGTCCCGCCCTGGCGCTGGACCTGGAGAACTGGGAAAGGGAACGTATCTCCGCTCTGGTATCAAGGCTGTCCTCGGAGGTGCGTCCGCCCGGGATTCTGGTCTTTCGCTGCCAGTGGGCGGCTTTCCCATCACTGGATGGCGGGGAACTCCTCGCCCCGAATATCGGTGTTATAGACCTGCCCTGCGCTTCAAGGGTTGATACAGGGCACATCCTGCAGGCTTTCCAGAAGGGAGTAGACGGCGTCCTGGTTGTCGCCTGTGCGGAAGATGACTGCAAGCAGGAGAAGGCGAGCGGGAAAGCCCGGCATTCGGTGGCAAAACTGAGGGACAGGCTGGGGCAGATAGGCCTTGAGGAAAGGCTCCGTTTCTGCACAGTAAGTCCGAGATACCCCGAGCAGTTTGGTAGAGAGCTGGAGCAGTTTGGCCAGGAGATAAAAGATATCGCCTCCAGGGATAGTAAGAGATGATAGTAACAACGCAGAAACCCCTTGATGAGGTTCTGGGCTTTATCTCACCCCACAGTAATATCCTGATAGCCGGCTGTGACGGCTGTACCCAGCCACCCCGGGGCTTGAAGGAGGCGGAGACCCTGGGTCAACTGCTGGAGCTGGGGGGCAAACCAGAAGGCAGGAACTCTACCTTCAAGACAATCACGGTAGCCAAGCAGTGCGATAATTATCTGGTAAACTCCGAGGTCAAGCCGCAAATAGAGGGGGTGGATGCCGTGCTCTCTCTGGCCTGTGGCATAGGGGTACAGACCCTGGCTGAGCTCTTCGCCCCGGTCCCGGTCTTTCCCACACAGAACACGCACTTCATGGGTGCCGAGGACAGGGAAAGGGGTCTCCTTGAGGAGATGTGCTCTGGCTGTGGAGAGTGCCGTCTGGCAATGACGGGCGGTATCTGTCCCGTCACCAGGTGTACCAAGGGGCTGCTTAACGGCGCCTGTGGCGGCAGCAAGAACGGCAAGTGCGAACTCAGCCCGGAAAGGGACTGCGGCTGGGTTCTGATTTACGAGCAACTGAAGAAGCTGGGCAAGCTGGATAACCTCAAGGAATTCAGCCCTCCCCGGGATTACCAGCTAACTGGCTGGCAAATCACCACCTAACAGCCAGCAGATTTTAGTGGGGCAGGGGAGTTGGGTGCAGGTCAAAGTAGTAAAACTAGCCAGGATAAGCGTGCGCGGGGTAGTGCAGGGGGTGGGCTTCAGGCCCTTTGTCTACCGGCTAGCTAACGAGCATAACCTTAAGGGCTGGGTGCGCAATACCTCCGGGAATGTAGAGATTGAGGTAGAGGGGGACAGGGGAAGTCTAGCCCATTTCCTGAGTGACCTTGAGGATAAGTCCCCACCAATGGCCCGCCTGGAGCATGTCGAAGCCACCTTCTACTCCCCGAAGGGCTATAACGGGTTCGAAATATTCAAAAGTCTCAGCCAGAAGGGGAAGTACCAGCTAGTTTCTCCCGATATCGCTACCTGTGAGGAATGCAAGAGGGAGATTTTCTCCCCCGCCGACCGACGCTCCGGCTATCCCTTTACCAACTGCACCAACTGCGGACCCAGGTTTACCATCATTGAGGACATACCCTACGACCGCCCCAAGACTACCATGCGTGAGTTCCAGATGTGCCCCGAATGCCAGCGGGAGTATGACGACCCCCTGGACCGGCGCTTTCATACCCAGCCCAATGCCTGCCCCAGATGCGGCCCCGGTCTGGAGCTGGTTGACAGCACCGGCAAGCCCGTTGAAGGCGATAATATAATCAGGGCAGCCAGCGACCTGCTGAAGGCAGGGAGAATCCTGGCTATCCGGGGGCTGGGGGGATTTCTCCTCGCCTGTGACGCTACCAGCCGGGAAGCAGTGGAGCTTTTACGGACAAGAAAAAGGCGTCCCTCAAAGCCCCTGGCTGTCATGGTGGCTACCCTGGAGGAGATTGAAGGGCACTGCCGGCTATCTATCGGGGAGAAGGAGCTTCTCAAGTCTCCTGAGTGCCCGATTGTGCTCCTGCGCTGGAAGCACGCCTCCTCAGGTATCTGCCCGTCGGTAGCACCAAAACTGAAGTACCTCGGGGTTATGCTCCCCTATACCCCTCTGCACCACCTTCTATTAAGGGAGGTGGGGCTTCCCCTGGTAATGACCAGCGGTAACCTCAGTGAGGAGCCTATTACCAGGGATAACGACGAGGCACTAACCAGGCTCAGGGGAATTGCCGATTACTTTCTGCTTCACAACCGGGGTATTTTCGCCCGCTACGACGACAGCGTCTGCATAGTAGAGGATAGCCAGCCCCAGGCTATCAGAAGAGCCCGTGGCTACGCCCCCTACCCTATCTTCCTGCCC
>CAZEBT010000008.1:0-8812 GCA_964510485.1 uncultured Dehalococcoidales bacterium
TCCGTGCCGTCCACATTCAGCACCCGGGCCTCGTCCTCATGTCCCTCACAGTAATCAACATTGACCAGACCGGCAGTATGAACCACCAGGTCTGGCTTGACCTCCTTGAACACAGAGAACACCTGCTGTTTATCGGCTATATCCAGGTGCACAAACCGGCACCCTGGAATCTGGCTCACGTGTGAGTTATAGGTGGCATAGACCTCAAAGTCCTCAGCGGCTGCCTTGGCAATATTGCTGCCCAGCAGCCCGCTGCCCCCGGTTATTAATATCCTCTCTGACCGCCCCACTTTAGTTCACCTCTTGAGCCCTTATCCACTGTTCAGTCTTCAGGATGCCTTCTTCCAGCGCAGTCTTTGGCTGCCAGTCCAGTATTTCTCTGGCTTTGGTGTTATCACATAATAATCTGGGGATTTCACTCTGAGGGTGGTGGTGTTTGACATGTTCAACCCGGTCCGGGTCTTTACAGATTAGTAAAGCCAGGTCATTTATGGTGATATCTTTACCCGCTCCAGCGTTTATTATTTCACCGACAGCACTATCTGAAAATGCTGCCTTAACAATGAAATCAGCGCAATCCTCAACATACAGGAAATCCCTCGTTTGGGTTCCATCCCCGAATACTTCTATTTTGCTCCCCGCTATTTTGCTCCTGATAAAAATGGAGACCACGCCACCCTCCATATTTGTCTTCTGGAAGGGCCCGTAGGTATTGAATGGTCGGAGAATGACGACGGGCAGCCCGAGCCCGTGGTAATACGATAACGCCAGGTTCTCGGCTGCCAGTTTAGAACCAGCGTATGGAGAAGCTGGTTTTACCGGGGACAGTTCCGATATTCCCTTTGATTGTGCCATATCATACACCATGCATGTTCCAATAATTACTACTCTGGTGTCAGACTTCAGGGCGCAGTCTAAGACATTATAGGTGCCAGTTACATTGGTCTTGAAGGACTTCTCCGGGTTATCAAGGCTCTCCTGGACATTGACCTGGGCTGCCGAGTGGATACACACGTCATATCCGGTGCTGAATAGCCTGGCAACGCATTGGCTATCCGATACGTCCCCAATCGCCAGTCCGTGGTAATTGCTGTCTCCGGCGAATTCCTCCAGGTTTCTTTCATTGCCATTGGAGAGGTCATCCAGTACCCAGACATCAATGCCATCGGCCAGAAGCCTTTGGACGACCCAGCGCCCTATGAAGCCGGCACCCCCGGTAACCAAGACCTTCATTCAAGCAGTCCCAATATTTCTTCTCTGGATAACAGCCTGGCATCATGGGAATTTTTAACGGTCTTCACCCTGCTGAAGCCCTTATAGCGGTCACGGTCAACATCCACCAGTTGCGAGAATACAAGGTAGGCGTCCTCGCTCTCATAGGCTCTTGACACCTCCTCTTCTGTCATCAGCTCTTCATACATCTTCTCGCCGGCTTTCCTGCCGATTATTTCCTTGGGCACCTTGCCGTACTTTTCCATCATTACGTCTGCCAGGTCGTTGATATTTATCGCCGGCATTTTATAGATAAATACCTCCCCTCCCTGTGCCATCAGTCCTGACAGTAACACCAGTTCAACCGCCTTCCCCGTCGGTATAACGAACCTGGTCATCTCGGGGTCGGTTATGGTTATGCTCCTGCCGTTCATTATTTGTTCCTCGAACAGAGGGACAACGGAACCACTGGCGCGGACAACATTGCCGAACCGGCAGCAGGCAAAGATAGTGGAGCGTGCGCCATATGCATTGGCGGCTATCATTAATTTTTCTGCCATTAATTTGGTTACTCCCATAGTATTTGACGGGTTCGCTGCCTTATCTGAACTGGTGAAGATTACCTTTTTGGTGCCCTTCTCTATCGCTGCCTGAATAACATTTGAGGTCCCGTTTATATTTGTATCCACAGCGTCGAGCGGGTTATACTCACACTCCACGACATGCTTATAGGCGGCTGCATGGAAGATGATGTCTATATCCTGGAACGCATAGCGCAGTCTGTTCAGGTTTCGAATATCCCCCAGTAAAAATCTCAACTGCCTTTCCTGCTGGTGATATTTTTGGCGCAGGTTGAAAAGGGCGGTTTCGTTCATGTCAAGGACCCTGATGACCCCGGGGTTGAAATCAAGGAGCCTTTCTATCAACAACTGACCGATATACCCGGCGCCACCGGTGATTAATATCCGCTTACCCTGATAAAAGTCTTTTACTGAAGTCTCAACTGTTGCCATTTATCTCTCCTGAATATTATATAGTCCCCAGTATTCCCCTTTTTGATTCATTAGCTGCCGGTGAGTCCCACTTTCAACAATCTTCCCACTGTCCAGAACATATATCATGTCCGCATTCCTGATTGTTGATAACCTGTGGGCGATGATTAGTGTGGTACAGCCCTGAGCCACCCTATCAATCGCCTCCTGGACGACCTTTTCGGAGACATTATCCAGTGAACTGGTGGCTTCATCTAATATCAGTATCTCTGGCTTTCTTATCATAGCCCGGGCAATGGCGATACGCTGTTTCTCCCCACCGGAAAGCTTTATACCACGGTCGCCAACCAGGGTATCATATCCTTCGGGGAGTTGCTGAATAAAGTCATGGGCATTGGCTAATCCTGCCGCTTCCATTATTTCTGACATTGGATATTCTCTACCAAAGGCAATATTATCCTTCACAGAGGCATTATAGATGAATGTCTCCTGGTCCACATAGCCGACCTTTTCTAAGACTGAAAAGATATTGTATTCCTTAATGCTCATACTATCAATGTAGATGTCACCCTGATTCACATCATACAACTGCAGTAATAGATTGAGAACTGTTGATTTCCCGGAGCCAGACTTGCCGACTATGGCTGTTTTCTTATTCCTCTGTATACTGAGTGAAACATTGTCCAGTACGACATCCCTGCCTTTATAAGCAAATCTGACATCCTTAAATTCTATGTTTGAGTCTATTCTCTCCAGGTTCTTATTCCCGTCCCTGATGGTGGTGTACCGTTCATCCCTTAAAACCCCGGAAACCACTTCAAGATTAGGTAACGCATTCATGATTTGCATCTGGTAATTGGCGAAGCCTGCCACTCTGGGCGCTAATTTCAAAATAGCGAAGGCAAATGTGCCGAAAACAGGAATTATGGCGGTAAAGCCAACAGGGTTTTGTATCTTTATCACAATCACTATTATGGCAACTGAAGAGAGTAGAAAGAGGTTGAGCATCAGGGGAGGGGTCTGCTGCCAGAGGGTATGTTTTCTCCAGAACTCCCAGAAGGCTCTCAGCGCGTCACTGAACTGCGTCCTCCAGTATGGAAAGGTCTGAAATAATTTTATTTGCTTTACCCCGGTTAGATACTCGTTCAGGAGAACATTTTGTCTCTGGCTGGCTTGATACTGTGCTGTGCCGGCTATATAAGAGACCTTTAAGCTCAGGTATCTGGTAAAACCGTAGTAACCTAGCACACCAAGAATGACCAGAACAGTTCCCTTCCACGAGATTGAAAGCAGTAGAATAAATACTGTTATGGACAGGATGATTTCGGCACTATAACGGGTTAAAACGTTCACCAGCGGTCCGATATAGGAGGGGGCTCGATAACTGTTGTATAACAACTCGCCCTGCTTGTTATCAATAAAGAACTGGTAATCCGAGTTGATATACTTGTCAAATATCCTGTTTTGATTGTTCTCCACAGCCTTTGAGGCAATTCGTACTGAAATAAACACGAGCATCACCCCGGAAATGAAAGCCAGAACCACCAGGATGATAAACAGGACACAATACGCAACAACAGCATCACTGATTGGCAGGATATTCACGATATCCTGCATCAGGATTAACAGGGGATTGCTGCTCAGCCCGGATTGAACTCCCAGGCTGAGAGTTAATATTGGGTACAGTACCGCTATGTTAACGGTTTCAAGAACGCCGGTTACAACAGCAAGAAACAGTAATAGGGCAAGGCTCTTCTTATATGGCTTTAAGAAGAACCAGATTGTTTTCAAACTGTTTCTCTCTCTCTTTACCGACACTGCACTATCCTACTGAACATGCACAAAATTCTCTTAATTCCTCTTAATTCTATAGTATATAGCGCTCCTCAATAGTTTTCCAGCACAGGGGGTGATATCCCCTTCAATCCCCTGTCCTTCTCTTATCCTTCTACTTCATCAGCTTGGTAAGAGCCGAGCGGCACTTTTCTACCATAACCTCATAGGCATATTCCCGCTCTACCAGCCTGCGGCCATTTTGGGCAATCTCCTCAAGGGAGGGGTGTTTTATAGCTCGAATAACGTTCTCGGCAATACACTCCGGCGAGTTGTCTTCCATAATAAACCCGGTCTCACCGTCCTTTATTAAATCGGGCACCCCCCCAACCGGGGTCGCCAGTACCGGGGTTCCGCAGGCCATGGCTTCCTTGATTACATGGGGAAGCCCTTCACTGTATGAGGGAAGAACAAAGAGCTTCAGCTCATTCATGCAGTCTCCTACCTTCTCTCTCGGTATTCCCCCGGGGAGCCTGACCCTTTGTTGCAGGTTACTTCTCTTTATTTCCTCATGTACCCTTGGTAGCAGCTCCCCACCTCCAAACAGAATGAACTCTGCCTTTTCATAGCCTTCCAGAATGACAGGTATAGCCCTGACAAGGTTCAGCACCCCTTTGTTCTCATCAAAACGTCCGAGATAACCGATAACATCCCCCCTCTTTTTCAATTCCCTTTTCAGTGAAAGGTGAGCGGCGTCTATATAAAAGAGGTCGCAGATAGAGGTCTTACCCCTGTACCTGTCCAGCCCCGAAATGCCGATGACACTCTCCGATTGCACCCAGATTCGGTGCGAGAGAGCCAGGCTTGCCCTCTCCAAAACACTCATGATGCCGGGAGGAGCGGCACTATCCCAGACAAGAGAGCCCTCCTTGCGCATAACCTCAGCCACTCTGGGGGTGGAGCTGGCAGAACACATTACTATTCTCTTGCCCAGCAACCTCGCCATCAGCATAGATAGCAGATAGCCTTTAGTTCCTACGTAATAGATGATGGCATTAATCTGGTTGGCTAT
Source organism: uncultured Dehalococcoidales bacterium (assembly GCA_964510485.1). Classification (GTDB taxonomy): domain Bacteria; phylum Chloroflexota; class Dehalococcoidia; order Dehalococcoidales; family Fen-1064; genus CAZEBT01. The sequence continues at coordinate 5,050 of CAZEBT010000008.1, forward strand.
CCTCAGCAGGCTAAGGGCTATTCTTAAATCAGTCAGGAAGCGGCTAACGAGCTTAAACAGTATGAAGTCTCTTTCTCTATCTCGCCACCTTATAACCCTGATATGCCGAATTCTCTCATTGCCGTAGGGAGAGCTTCCGGCAACCAGAAACAATCTATCTGATATCGGCGTGAGCATATCTACGAAATAGGCTATAATGCTCTCTGTGGCTTGCTTATTGAGCACCGAGGGCGATGCTATTATGGCGATACTGATTTGCCCTGGTTTGCCTGAATAGCTCATGAACGATTGCTCCTTCGCCCCTGAGGGCAGGCTGCTACCTTTGTGAGTTGCTCCACATTCAGGCTAAACAGCTTCTCGGCAACGGGGCGGCAGTTAGCCTGGTATGCAGTGTAGTTTTCCCGGCATTCTACAAGGGCCGAGAGAAAGTCCTCCATGACCGGACTGGCAGCGCACCCGCACTGATGTTCCTCCACTATCTCGGCGATTTCAGGCACGCTGGTGGTGACCACCGGCCTGCCGCTGGCTAACGACTCCACTGCTGAGAGCGGGACCTCGGGGCTTTCGCTCATCGTGAGAAAGGGGGTCACCGTGACGTGGGCACGGGCAAATAGTGGCGGGGTGTCAGCTACCCGGTTAATTACCTCCACCCGGTTCTCCAGACCCAGCTCTCTGATTTTTTGAGACAGTGCCCCATTATACCTCCCCCGCCACAAAAGTGTGAGCCAAGATTTGTGCTGCTGGCTGAACCTGGCGAAAGACTCCAGGAGCAGTACCAGCCCCTTCTCAGCAAAGAGGTCCTGGTGCTCCCTCTCCACGTTGGGGGCGCTGGCGAACAGTATCCTGAACTCCTCAACATCGGGTGGCTGGCTGTATCTGAACCTTGTGGTATCAACCCAGGGATAGATAAGGTGTACCTTTTCAGGCTCTACCCCGATAGAAACCAGCCCTTCTTTTACCCGGCGGCTCTGGGCGATTATGGCAGGCATCTCAGGGGCAAACCTCCGGGCAAATGTCCTGGCTACCTCATCGTCAGGGCTGAAGGAGAGGGCATTAATAATGGGGATGCACTTTTTTAGGTCCAGGAAGGGAAGAAAGCCGCTGCCTATGCCGGCTGATAAATATACTGTATCAAGCCTCTTTTCAAACAGCTTTAAAAAGGGATAGAAGAGGGCGCCATTGACCAGATGGAGGAAGGGATTGGGCTTTTCCTGCCTCAGGAATGGGGCATTTATGATGAGATACTGCCCCATCTTCCTGTATGGTACCAGCCCGAGGTTATTGCAGGTCAGTACCGGGGCTTTCAGCTCCCGTGACAGCAGATAAACCTGGTTGGCATACGCCTCGTTGAGGTATGGAGCCAGGGCGTCTCCAACTATTCCTGTTTTCCGGGCAACTCTCTCATTCATGGTTACAAATTACGGGTTCAACAGTTCCTTTCTATAAACCGGTGAATCTGGTTGAAGATATCCGGGTCGTATTCAGGCGGAATCTCTACTCTATATACTGGTATGTTCTCCAGGGTGTTTCTCAGTATTGTTGCCATGTCTCTTTCCCAGGTGGCTACGAGGCTATCCGGGAAAACAAAGGAGTAAGCCAGCATATAGCGGAGAAAGGGGGCAGAGCTGATACCGAAACCGGGCATACCCATGCCTGAGAAGTCCTCCAGCCGGTTGCTGGTGAGGATGCTGGCTACGATTTCCTCCAGAGCGCTCCGGGGGAGGCTCTCAAAATTCACCCGTTTATCAGCCGGCAGCCCTCTGCTCCTGGTAACCAGGAGGAGTGCCTTCGGTTTTCCCGATTGAGCCCCGTTACCGGGGTCTTTTCCGTATTTGCCCTGGAGATACCCGGCAGCAAACTGGACCTGCTTCGGAAGCCCGAAATGTGTCTCGTCGGGCAGCCGTTTGACCATAAAATCAAATATAGCATAATTCACCGGAAAGCCGAAGACCCTGTCCTGGGAAAGAATCACCCTGTCATCGCCGAGGCAGGTAAACCCGCCGCGGCGTACGAAGTCCATGCAGAGCGATGTCTTAAAGCTGCCTGCCCGGCCGCTCAGCAGGTATGCCTGGTCATCCTTGCTCACGGCTGCCGAGTGGGTTAGAAGGTAGCCCTTTGTGCTCAGTCTATGCTCAATGACTCTGAGCAGGAGTGCCTGGGGGAAGAACAGCGGGATGCGGAGCAGGTCGGCGGGTTGTTTCTGAAACCGTTTGCTCAGGCAGAGGTTAATTACAGTATCCCCCTGCTCCAGTCCTGTTATCTCTACCTCCCAGCCGACCTTGCCTTCGGAGTCGCGGCAGTAGAAGTAGTTGTCCCTGATATGGTATTTATGGTCAACGAGGTAGCAGTTCTTATTTTCAGGGGTGAACCCCCCTGTATTCAGGACTATATCCGGCCTTTCCACCTGCTGGGTCTCAAAGCAGGAGAACCTCAGGTTATGCAGAGACTTGAAACCGGGTATCATATCACTGCGTATCTGGAACCTCAGGATATCATGGATGTTATAATTTAAAACCTGCCTCATTTTTTAAGCTCTCTTTTAATAAAAAGGTGAACAGGATGCTTTTTCCCCTCTATTTTCTTTATATCGGAATGGGTTGTGAGCTCAATGATTTGACCATCCTCATTCAGAAGGCAGGGTGGCCAAAATCCATTTTTCTGGAGTGCCGCCCATAATTCTTCAGAAGAGCGTTGAGCGGCCAGAATGCGATGAGGGTGAAATTCCATTATCATCTGTAAATGTGCATTATTCTCCATTACTTGATTCATCCCTTGGAGAGCTAGAACCTCTGCCCCCTCAATATCCATTATCAAGATATCTATTGAGGGAAGACCATAGACCTCAAAGAATTCATCCAAGCTTGTAGTTTCCACGACGATAGATTCGCTTCTGTTCCGACGGCGGAGAATATTACCCGCTTCTATATTCTGAGCCAACCACAGTTTTGTAGTTCCCCCACCATTTGAGATAGCTTTCTGAATTGGGGCAACGTTATTGAGTTGGTTTAGGGCAATATTCTCCTGCAGCAATTTATAGGTAAGAGGATTAGGCTCAAAGGCAAATACCTTTCCATTCTCCCCCACTAACTTAGCTGCAAAAACTACATAATATCCCAAGCTCGCTCCGATATCTACCACTATCATGCCTTTCCGGATGATATTTTTAAGCTTGAGGGTAACTTGTTCTTCATGTATGCCTCTAGCTAGGTAGACCTCCGAGAATAAGGCGCATTGCTTAGGCACTCGAAGTTTCATTTCAACCCCTTCAACCTCTAGCGAAACAAGCGCAATGCGAGGCAAAAAAGGTTGTAAACAAGAATGGTAGGCTGCCCTGACAAGGGGGTTCCTTCCAATCCATGACCTCATCGCTATTCTTGCAATTGGGGTAATGAGCTTAAGAAAACCACCCTTCATATCTTTTGCTTTCGTCATTATCTATATCTAACTCCCCCTTGCCTTTATGGTCAGGTGGGGTGAGTCCCTCGGGCCTATGTAATTCTGTAATAAAGGGTACGGTTTATCAAACTTGATACTGTGCTAAAAGTTTATTCGTTCTGTAATATCCCGTATATCCCTTCCAGTGTTTCATAATCATACCTCAATGGCACCTCTACCCGGTAGCAGGCTTCCACTTTATCCAGAGCCTGTCTAAGGTTCTGCTCATACCGTGCCCAGTAACCTGCCATACTGCTCCGTGGATATAGGTAGGAGTACTCCATCATGTACTTAATGAAGGGGAATGACTCCAGCTTCTGGTTCAGTA
>CAZEBT010000008.1:8912-21516 GCA_964510485.1 uncultured Dehalococcoidales bacterium
TGAACCCCCTTTCCACGAGGTTCAGGGCAATGGTGGTCTTGCCGGCGGCACCCCGCCCGGCGAAGACACAGGCTTTACCATCCTTAACTACTCCGGAGCCGTGCACAATGGCACAGCCTTTTTCGCTTAGCTTGAGCCATATTAAGGGGGTTATTATGAGGTCAGGGAGCAGCACCCAGGCAAAGGGATTGGCTGAGATACGTACCTCCAGGGTGCCACCATCAAGCCCCGACACCTCAATCTGCCATCTAGCCCATTTGTAGGAATCCGAGCAGTATAGATAACCCTGGTTTATGTGAAAGCGGTCGTCCAGAATAAGGCAGTCCGGGCTCTGCGGGCTGAATCTGCCTAAAAAGATGGTAAAATCTGGCTCAGCTTTCGGTTCCGACTCAAAATTGCGCAGCTCTATGTCCCAGAAGGGCAGAATCCTGCTCAGGAAGCCGGCACTGTTTACTATTTTGAAGTTGACAATGCCGTGGATGCTGTAGTGCTTCTCCACAGCTTTCACTAAATTCCCCGGACCTCTTTTAGTTTCTTAATACAAGCCTGGGCAAATTTCTCTATGTTTCCCGTTTCAGCCAGTATTCCATTCTCATCCACCACCTCCGGGTGAGGGCCGATGTCAAAGGCGACCACCGGCCGGCCACATGCCTGTGCCTCTACTATCGGGACGTTGAAGCTCTCCCAGAGTGAGCAGTTGGCATAGAGGTCACACATGGCGTAGTAATGAGGTAGCTCCCCGGCGGCAATATACCCGGCGAAGACCACCGAATCGCTGCTCATGTCCCGGAGCTGCTGCAGGTAATAGCTGTAATCAGGCCTGCCTCCAATGACCAGCCTGGCGTCGGGGAGGGAGCGCTTGACGACTTCAAAGGCTTGAATGAGGAGGTGGAACCCCTTCTGCGGACTGATTCTACCCAGGCTGAAGATGACCGGTGAACTACCCAGACTGTACCTCTCTCTGATAGCCGTCCCGTCAATGCCTTCGTGGAACCTCCGGGGGTCTACCTCATTGTGTTCCACCCGGCTATCAAGCCCGGTCAATTCCTTTAGCTCTGCCTGCGCAAACCTGCTTACTGCCACCGCAGAGTCGGCGTTGGAGACGGTAACCCTGGTGAGGAATGTCATTATCCTCAGGTAGATTCTCTCATACAGGTGCGGGTACATCGCCGGGTCGCCTATTCCGTGATACCAGTAGGTGTACTGAACCCGGTAAATCCTCCTGGCGAGGCAGGCAAGCCAGGTCATGGGGTAGTGATGAGCAATGATAAGGTCAAACCCCTTGAGCCTGGGGAGCCAGCGGATTGCCTTCCACAGGTCCAGGGGAAAGAGCAGCACATAGACCCTTGCCAGAAACAGGTTTTTGGGCAGGCCAAGTATGGACAGCCCAGCCTTCCGGGGTTCAACATCAACGGCTTCAAGGGTAAATATTGTCACATCGTTGCCCTCTTCAGCCAGCCTTTCAGCCTGAGACAGGGGTTTGGGGGCATTGCAGTCGAGCCGGGGAGACAAGATTGCTATCCTCATGCTCTGTTATCAGCACTCCTTAGCTGTCAGGTCTTTTTTGCCATCATCTCCAGGGCTTTCTGAGCGTCGGTGACAAACTGCCTTACGGTCTCACGGGTGTACTTATGGTCAGCCATCCGGGTGAGGAACTGGGGCGGGATGGTGATAATATGGGCACCGGCTATCGCCGCCTGAAGGATTTCACCGACTGACCGGATGCTGCCCACGATTATCCTGCTTTCATATTCCCACCGTCGGAGCCAGTCAGCCGAGTTCTTGATAACCTCTGAGGCATTGCCACCCTCATCGCTCACCCTGCCGGTAAAGATGCTGATGTAGGTTGCACCAGCCTTGGCAGCCAGGATAACCTGGCCCAGTGAGAGGGCTACGGTAGCATTGACCCTTATCCCCTCGCTTTCCAGTTGCCTGATAACCCCATAGCAGGGGGTACCGTCCTGGGTTATCTGGGGAATCTTGATAGCGATGTTTGGTGCCCAGGAGGCGAGCTTCTTCGCCTGGGATATCATCTCGTCAAGGTCGTTGGTAGTGACCTCAACACTTACTGGACGGGGATGGATCAGGGCGGCAATCTCCTTAGCCCCCTTTTCCATGTCATAAACGCCATCCCTTAGCATGATGGAGGGGTTGGTGGTGACACCGTCGGCTATGCCCATCTTAACCCATCTTTCAATTTCCTTTGTGTCTGCTGAATCAATGAAGATTTCCATGTATATCCTCCCAGCTTAAGATAATCAGCACTGCTTCTAAGAGATTTGAAGCAGTGGCATCCGGTCTGGTATTTTCCCCATCAAGAAAAACTGCCCGGTTCATGATTCGGCTATCTTCTCCTTGAGACAGCTGCAAATGAGGTGCTCTAAAGCCAGATGAAGGGACTCCACATAGGGGGTGGAATCAACCGGAACGACAATACAGGCATCGGCAATCTCCTTCATTGGTCCGCCATCAAATCCGGAAAGCCCGATATTTTTACCCCCGTTCTCCCTAACGTAGCTCATCGCTTTAGTGAGATTTTGTGACCACGGGTTTGCTTTATCCCTGCCGGAGCCACCGTGTACACTGATGCAGATAAGGACGTCTCCTTCACGGAGCTTGGTCTTGAGCTGCTCAATGAAGAGGTTATCCCAGCCGTCATCGTTTATCAGGGCGAGCACGAGCGGGATGTTATCGTTGAGGCATTCGGCCTGGAACCCCCTCTTTCCCTCCGGGGCAGCCGTCTTCTGGAGGTCGCAGGCAAAGTGGGTGGCGGTAGAGGCAGAGCCACCGTTGCCACAGGTATAGACCCGGTTTCCATTTCTCCATGCCTGGAACAGGATTTCGATGGCTCTATCCGTATCCTCCACCGATACCTTCCTGACAACCTCGCTTATCTCAGACAGGTAATCCTTGATGAACTCTCTGCTGTCCATAATCCCTCCAGTTGCCTAAGTATTGATTAGTATCTTTGCCCCCCCGAAGTCAAAGCGGAACCTCTCCCACCTGAGCCCCATCTTATTCATAGCCTCTATTACCCTGTGCTTATTGTTACTGCAGTAAAACAGAAGAAATCCACCCCCGCCGGCTCCAATTAACTTGCCGCCGATAGCGCCACTCTTGCGAGCGACCTCATAACACTCGTCAATAAAGGGGTAGGATATTTTTGAAGAACGCTCCTTCTTTGTTTCCCAGTGAACCTGGAAGAGTTCACCCAGTGTATCCACCTCCCCCTTTTCCAGATGCCTTCTTGTTTCCAGCCCTATTTCCTTAATCTTCTGGAGGTTTTGAATCATCGCCGGGTCATCCAGCCGGGTCTTCTCATCCTGCTCGGCGAGTATCCCTGAGGCGCTCCTTTCCTGGCCGGTGAAGAAGAGAACGAGGCTGCTCTCCAGCTGCTCTAAAACCTCTTCAGATACTCGCAGTGGTTCAATGATTACCTCACCGTTTTTCTCGAAGGTGAGGCAGGTTAGACCACCGAAGGCAGCTATATACTGGTCCTGTTTACCTATGGGTTCCCCGAGACAGTCTATCTCTATGTGGCAGGCTTCCTCAGCGAGCTGCCTGTGGGTCAGGAATTCCCTTTTATAGGCATGGAGGGCATTGAGAAGGGCAACAGTGAAACTGGAGGAAGTGCCCAGCCCACAGCCAGCCGGTACATCGGCCGCCGAATGAAGCTCTATCCCCTTTTCAATGCCCAGGAGATTAAGGGCTGCCCCGAAGATTCGGTGCTTTATATCCTCAACCCTGTCTACTATCTCCATCTCAGAATAGCTGAGACGGATGCTGTCATAGAACCTTCTATTGGCCAGGATGAGGCAGTATTTGTTAATTGCCCCGCTGATTAAGAAACCCCCGTATCTGGTATAATACGAGGCGAAATCTGTGCCGCCTCCGCCCAGCGTGATTCTGGTTGGTGCCCTTGAAAGTATCATTTCACTTCCCCTTGTTTCATGGACAGGTTTGACCCTGGGAGCGGACCCAGAACCTCTCCGGCAAATTTCCTGAACTCTCTAAGCAGGCGAGGAGAGCCGACCTCGTAGAAACGTTTCCTGACCTCATAAGCAAGAACCTCTCGCCTCTCAATAAGCCGCGGAAAAAGCTCCTCCATAGAATAGTAACCCTCGGGAACCATCTCCAGGGCCTGCTTTCTGAATATATTCGCCCCGTAGTCTATATAGACGATGTCAGCGGTCTTTTCATGATTGCTGTACCTGGTTACGAGCTCTCCTCCTACGGCAGTGTTGCTCTTCTTATATCTGCCGTGGTTCTTGTAGACGCTCATCAGGGCAAGCCTGTCCCTGGACTCAAAAAGGGACATGGCATCCCCGAAGTCCACGAACAGGTAGGAATCGCCGTAGAGGGTAAAGAAGATATCATCAAGCAGGTCTCCGGCGTTTTTGAGCGCTCCGGCGGTGCCGAGGCGCCTGTCCTCCCGGCTGTAACGTATGCTTACCCCGAACCGGCTCCCGTCCCCGAAGTAACCCTCAATCTGCTCCCCGAGGTGACCGGTGCACAGGACGATATCCCTTATTCCTCCCTGCTTGAGGAATTCGAGCTGGTACTCAAGGAAGGGCCTGCCCAGGATTTGGAGCATGGATTTGGGGTGCTCCCTAGCCACGGCTCCCAGCCTCGTTGCCAGGCCTCCGGCCAGTATCGCTACCTGCATCGCTGTTACTCAATCCTTACCGTTCTCCCGTTGCGGGCAGACTGATATATCGCCTCGGCAAGCCTCAACGCCTCAAGACCGTCACAACCATTTCCCAGAGGCTCCCGGTTCTCACTTATGGCGCTGACAAACTCCTTCCACTCCTCATACCAGGAACGGTCTCCACCGCGGAACTCAATCACCTCTTCCTGGAACGGCTGAAGGAAAGCCCTCTTTGCCAGGACGGCTTTCTCAACCCCGTAGCTTCCGCCGAGACCCTCCACCACAATATAACCGTCCTGAGCGAAGATTTCCAGGGAGAAGAGGTTTTTCCACTGGGTCCAGCTGGCGTGAATTGAGGCTACATTACCCTTTTCGGTGCGGAGCAGGGCGAAGGCATTATCTTCGAGCGGGGCGATATTCCAGAATGCGGTCTGAATAAAGCCGGTAGCCTCGGTGAAATCTCCTAAAAACCAGCGGGCAAGGTCGAGGGCGTGCATTCCCTGGTCCATAAGCTGGCCCCCGCCGGAGATTTCGGGATTCATCCGCCACTCCTCCTCGTAGCCGGGCCTGCCACCGATACCGTAGCGGCACCGCAGGAACATCGGCTCACCAACAGCACCCTCATCAAGCCACTTTCGTGCCTGCTGTATGCCGGGGTGGTGCCGGAGATTAAACCCGCACTTGACCCTCACCCCATTTTTCCGGGCTGCGTCTACAATCTCCCCTGCCTCTTCAGGGCTCCTTGCCAGCGGCTTCTCACAGAGCACGTGCTTGCCCTTCTTCAGGGCCTCCAGTGCCATGGAGGCATGAAGGTGGGGTGGAGTACAGATGATTACTGCCTCTACATCATCCCTCTTCACTACCTCCTCCCAGCCGGCCGCTGCCTGACACCCCATCTCGTCGGCCAGGAGCCTGGCTCTTTCCTGGTGGCCAGAGGCTACTATGACCAGCTCGGTATCCTCAAACTCCTTTATAGCCCGGGAACGGCGCCACCCCTGAAGACCGGCCCCAATCAGACCTGTTTTCATAGAAAGACCTCTCACACCTTTTTTATTTAACAACCCGCCGTAGTGTATAGAGCTCGGATGTCATTATCTCTTGTACCTGAGCCGCCATCCCCTCCCAGTCGTCCCAGACGGCACTTATCAGCCGGCCGCTAAGCCCGTCCGACTCGTCGGAGGCAAGGAATACAGCCAGGGCTGCCGCCTTTTCCGGCGGCGTCCCCCCTGTCTCTATCTGCCGTTTTACCCCGTCCAGAGCCCTGTCTCCAGCCATCTCGCCGGCGGCGATAACCTCCTCCAGCATCCTGGTGTTAACCGCCCCCGGCGCAATGGCGTTTACCTGGATGCCGTACTCCTTCACCTCCTCAGCAAGGGTCTCGGTGAAGCGTACCACGGCTGTTTTTGATACCGCGTAGGCAGTAAAGTAGGGCCGGGGAGAGGTAGCACCGCCACCAGACAGGTTTATGATTTTACCCCGGCGGCGCTTCATCATAACCGGCAATACCGCCCGGGAGCAGAGAAAGGTGCCCCCCAGGTTGATGGTAACGGTCTTCAGCCACTGGTCGGGGTCATTTTCGGTTACCAGCCCTATGGGAGACTGGACACCGGCATTATTAACCAGTATATCCAGTTTTTCAAACCGCTGCATAACCGAGCTAACCATGTTCTCCACTTCTTCCCTGGCGGAGACATCAACCTTCATCGGCACAGCGCGGCAGCCCAGGGCTTGTAGCTCTCCCGCCGTCTCCGTAACCTCGGTGAGGGTACGTGATACCACTACCACACTGGCTCCCTCTCTGGCGAAGGCAAGGGCAATAGCTTTACCTATTCCCCTTCCCGCCCCGGTAACAATGGCTACCCTGTCTTTAAGCTTCATTCAGACTCTTTCCCTCCAGTAATCTAGCACGTCGGATAGGGTCTTTTCTATTGTTATCTGGGGCTCCCAGCCGAGACTGCGGAGCCTGGCGTTGTCACCGACATATATCGGGTCATCAAACGGGCGAAATTTCTCCGGTGTTATCCGGCATTCTATCTGCCTCTGTGAAAGCGAGAGCAGCTTGGTTAGAATGTCCCCCATCCTGGCTGCCCTTCCGGAGCAGAGGTTATAAATTTCTCCGGGTTCCCCCTTCTCGGACAAAAGCTCTAGTGCTTTTACGGCATCCCTGCCATCGGTAAAGTCCCTGACTGTATCCAGGTTGCCTATTTCCAGGACATCCCTCAACCCCTTCTCTATCTCGGCTATGCCTCTGGCAAAATCGGAGCAGGCATCAAGGGTTTTCCTTGGTCCTGTCATATTGAAGGGACGGACACGGATAACCTTCATCCCATAGACCCTCCAGTAGAAGTAGCCGAGCAGTTCTTCGCTTACCTTACTCACTGCATACATGCTGGTGGGTCTGAAATCGGTCTCCTCACCTAGAGGCATATCGCCCTCATCACGGGGCCCGTATACTGCGCTCGAGCCCACAATCTCTACCAGCGGGGCTATCCCCGCCTCTCTTATGCTGTCCAGCAGGTAGAAGGTGCCCACTATGTTGGTCTTCAGGGTCTCTTCAGGGTTATCCCAGGATACGATGACAAAACTCTGAGAGGCGAGGTGAAAGACGATATCCGGCCTGACATCATTTATGATTGTCTTGACTATCTGCCGGTCGTTCAGGTCGCAGTCCAGGACGGCTATCCTGTCCTTCAGGTGGTCTATATTAGTAGTATCACCGTACACCATACCGTATATATCATCAAGCCCCTTCTCTACAAGCATATCCGCCAGATGAGAGCCAACAAAGCCTTCACAACCGGTTATCAATATCCTGCCTGACAATTACTGCCTCCTTGAAAAGTAGTATCGGAGCAATCATATCACCTAGAGGAGGTACTTGAAGAAGGTCCTGGCTGAGATAAAGGTCTTTCTGATTTCTCTCGGCTTGAACATCACCTGCCTTGCCTTCATCAGTATGTACCGCGGCCTCAGATAGTACTCACGGACAGCCCGCCTGCAAAAGGCGCTTATCTCCTCTGCCGGCAGGCCCGGTAGATTCAGGAGGCAATCATACCGCCCCTCTTCTGTCAGCCATCTGGTATAGTCGCCGGTAGTAAGATAGTTATTATTCTCTGCCCACTCAAACGCCTCCGTACCGGGGTACACCTGAAGGGTATAGAATTGCATGGTATCTGTATTGATTTCCTTGGCGAGTTTAAGGGTCTTTTCCATCGTCTCTCTGGTCTCACCGGGGTTGCCGAAGATAAAGCAGCCGTGAACTGTCAACCCGGCCTGTCTGGCATTGCGGGCAAACTGGCGAATCTGCTCAACGGTTATCCCCTTGTGCATTAAATTTAGTGAGTTCTGGTCTCCACTCTCGAACCCGGCCCCGAGCCCCCGGCACCCTGCCCCCTTCATCACCAGCATCGTTTCCAGTTCCAGGTCCGCCCTGACCTGGGCATACCATTTTATCTTGATATTCCGCAGCATAATCAACTGGCATATCTCCCGCACCCTTTCCCGGTCAACGGTAAAGGTATCGTCTTCCAGTTCTATCTCCCGGACCTGGGGGAGACTCTCGACAATATATTCAAACTCGTCAACCACGTTAGCCGCGCTCCGTGGTCTGAACCGCCGGCTGTGGAAGGTCTGCGGGTACAGGCAGAAAGAGCACCTGTACGGACAGCCCCGGCCGGTGATTATCTGTACCATGGGATAGTCCACAGCCGCAAAGAAGTAGTTTCTGATGTTGAGGTATTTATTATAGACCCTGGTAACAAAGGGAAGCTCGTCCAGGTTATCTATCAGGGGCCGGGGTTTATTATGGACAATGTTACCACCTTCTCTGAGGATAAGCCCCTCAACACTTCTCAGCTCGCCCCCGTCTCGCAGACAGAGAGCGAGGTCACGAATGGTATAGTCGTATTCACCCTTGGCCACTGCGTCTATCCTGTCGCTCAGTGCCAGGGTTTCATCGGGCAGGGCGGAGGGGTGAGTGCCTACCAGAGTGACAAAGGCAGCCGGGAAGGCAGCCTTCAACTCCTCAGCCACTCTAACGTCGTTGCCGATACTGGCGGTGCTGGTGTCAACCACAATCAGGCGTGGCGGGTATTCCCCGGCAGTGTTGATAACATCACTGGTGGAATAACCCTCGGCGGGGGCATCAATAAGGCTTACCTGAAACCCGTTCTCATCAAGAACGCCGGTGGCGTATGCCAGCCAGTAGGGGTAGTAGAGCGTGCCCCCGATTGGCACCCCGGGGCTTCGGGATGTCCTGGAAAACCCGTGCATGAATGGTGGATTCAGCAGCAGTACATTCATTATAATCCTTCTATCTCATAAGGCATTATTCCCCGGCTGGCTTTACACCAGTTCTACGTGGAAGTATTATCCCTCGCCAGACCCCGGCAGTGTAACAGGTATGCTCGGTGATATAGACAACCGGTATTGAAACCAGGTAGCGAGTATCCCTTCCCTGAACCGCCAGCCTCAAGGTCATGGCTACTATCAGGAGACAGTATAGACCCAGCAGAGATACTAATGCCCACGGGGTGAAAATCAGTGATATTAAAATCAAAGGGACAACCAGTGCCGGGATAACCTGCAGGTCCCAGGCCCGAATCATTCCCCTTTCCTTTCCGTAGCGGAACATTTTCCTGGCGAATTTCGGCAGTGTCCAGCTGTGGTGGTGGAGGACTACTGCCTGCGGGGTATAGAGCAGTTTGCCCATCCTGGAAAGCTTCTTGTTCAGCTCCAGGTCTTCTCCGCCGGGTAATCTGGTATTGAATCCACCTGCATTCAGTATATCCTGTTTGCGATAGATACTGTTAAATCCACCGATGCTCCGGACAAAGCGCCTCTCTCTGACAAACCTTGCCTGTAGTGTCCTGGCACCCCCCAGGAATGTATCCATAGCAAGGTTGATTGACCTTTCCCACAGGCTATCTCCTGTATTTATGGCTGCCCCACCAACACCAATAATGCCCTCGTCAAATTCCTTGACCAGGTTACTCAGCCATTCCCTGTCCGGTACACAGTCAGCATCAGTAAAGGCTATGTACTCACCCTCAGCATTCTCTACCCCAATCTGACGGGCACAGGCGATTGAGTGAGCATCCTCGTAGAATATCTTTGCCGGGAACTTCCTTACCTTTTCTACCGTGCCATCAGTGGAATGCCCGTCTATGACGATGACATCATGGGGCTTCAGTGATTGAGAAAAAACCGCCGCCAGACATTGTTGTATTTTACCAGCCTCATTCCGCACCGGTATTATTACTGAGATTCTCTGCTTATTCCCGGTACTCAAATCCCGTCTTCTCCCTAGAGGATATTCATAGAGGCTCTCTTTAACGCTTATGTTTTGCTAATTTTTCCAATCTTAGCACGCTTAAACCATATAAGCAAGGCTCTACCCTGCCCGTATAGGCACTATTGCGGCTGGATTTCAGGTAGACCTTGAGTGTATAGTAGTAGCTACCATGACCCGGCAGTACATAGCTCTGGTAATAGGGGTGGTATCGGTATCCTTTGCTGCCATCTTCATCCGGCTCGCCGATGCCCCGCCTCTGGTGATTGCTGCTTACCGGCTGTGCCTTGCCTCTCTGCTCATTGGCCCCGTGGCCGGGGTACGTTCCAGGGACGAGCTGCGCCGTCTGGCCAGGCGTGATGTCATTATGGCACTGCTTTCGGGGACATTCCTGGCACTCCACTTCGGGCTGTGGATAGCCTCACTCAGGTATACGACGGTGGCGACCTCGGTGGTGCTGGTGACTGCCAGCCCCGTCTTCGTGGCAATAGCCTCTTATTTCTTCTTCCGCGAGAGACTGACCAGGCAGACGGTTCTGGGTATTGTGGTGTGCCTGATCGGTGCTGTCCTCATCGGCTGGGGTAACTGGAGGCTGGGCCCAGACCCGCTACTGGGGGCTATACTGGCTCTGCTTGGTGCCCTGGCGGTTGCCGGTTATCTCCTCATCGGACGCCGGCTCAGGCAGCGGGTCGGGCTTCTCAGCTATGCATCGCTGGTCTACAGCACGGCAGCCGTTATTCTACTGGTCTCAGCGCTCGCCTTTGGCTACCCGCTGTTCGGCTACTCTACGAATACATACGTGATGCTGGTGTTACTGGCGGTGGTGCCACAGCTGCTGGGCCACTCGTCGCTCAACTGGTCATTGCGCTTTGTATCAGCAACCCTGGTCACCATTGCCGTCCTCGGTGAACCGGTAATGGCAACCGCGCTGGCCTTTCTGATACTGGATGAGGTACCGACATGGACCGAGATTGGCGGTGGTATTCTGATTCTGGCGGGGATATTCGTTGCCTTTAGAAAAGCCGGCGTGCAGCTGGGGCAGCGTTAGAGAGACCCTCACGTCTGGTTACAGAATCGTCTGCCCCATGATGGCTCTCCCCGGAACGTTTATGAAATGTTTATATTCTTAGCCCCAATTTTTATGCGCCGTCTATCATCCTGGATATAAGCTAGAACTGTTAACGAGAGGTAGACAGTCTTCAATGAAAAATAGAGGGTATTATGGGCTTACCCAAGGTCTTGATAGACCGTCTCCTTACCTCTTTCTGCTGAGAGGACAGTGCGTACCAGTACCTACGCACTGTCCTCCTAGGTTAAAGGTGGCAACTGGCTGGCTCTTCATTTAGGTATTTGGAGCCTGAATATATACGCAAATTATACGTAGTTTTCGGTTAAAAACAGGTAAGGAGGAGAAAAATGTATAAAAAGATGGTTAGAGCCTTAAGGAATCTGCACCGGGGGCAGAGGGGTGTAACCGGTCTGGAGACAGCTATTATCCTGATTGCCTTTGTTACCGTAGCATCCATTGTGGCCTACAGTGTCCTCTCGGCTGGTGTCTACTCGGCGGAGAGAAGCAAGGAGACGGTTTTCATGGGTGTGAAGCAGGCTCAGGGCACGGTGGCGATTAAGGGCTCCCTGCTCGGCCTGAGCGACAATCTGACTGAGCTTGACAGAGTGCAGTTCAGCATTGCGCTGACGATACCTGATGTAAAGATTGATACCGGGGCTATTGTCGTTAACTACTTTGACGACGAAATCCATTCCGAGGGGGTCAGTGCGAATATCTCGCTTAGCAACGGGAGTACCGAGCGGGGAAGTGCTGCCATGCTTGAGAATGACGAACAGCACACTGTTACGGTCACAATACCAGCCGCGGCTAACGTTACCGCCTGCGATGACTTTACCATTCAGGTCATCCCGCCGGCTGGTGCTGCTCTCAGCCTTACGAGGATAATGCCGGCTGGCCTGGAGAAGGTTATGGACCTGTATTAGGTTAATGATAAGGCAGAGAAATGATAACCACTCAAGCAGGGCTAATCAAGCCCTGCTTCTTCTTTTCACATACCCCAGACTCCTCAAGGCTGGAGGCTATTAGCTTCAGCTAAAGAATGTAAAGAATAATAGTCCCAAGTGCTCATATTGTCAATACCCCATGCTTGTATCATATAATAGGCTGCTGGTAGCATGGTAGATTGGATTATTAGGTGGACTGAAGGCGGTCAATACCATGGAAAGGGAAAGGTTCGAGCAGTTTGTGGCCAGGGCGGTCGAGGATTTGCCCGAGGAGTTTCTCACCAGGTTGCACAACGTGGATGTTGTTGTTGAGGAGCGCCCGACCTTTGCCCAGGTCGGCAGGGCAGGGCTGAGGCGTGGTGAAACGTTGCTCGGGCTCTATGAGGGCGTACCTCAGACCAGGCGGGGCAGACACTACGGGATGGTGCTGCCGGATAAGATAACAATATTTCAGAAGCCTATTGAGAGTAGGTGCAGTAGTGAGGCGGAGATTATTGCCGAGATAGGCAGGGTGGTGAAGCATGAGATAGCCCACCACTTCGGCATTAGTGATGCCAGGCTACGTCAAATCGAAAGGGGTGAGGTAGATTAGATTGCCACCACCACCAATCGGTGTTATACTTTTACGTAAAATGCGGTCTGGAGGGAGAGAT
>CAZEBT010000009.1:0-9698 GCA_964510485.1 uncultured Dehalococcoidales bacterium
AGCTGGAGGCATAGTGAAACCGCTTCCACTACCTCTGCGTTGTCTTCAATAATTAATACTTTCAATCTTACCTCCTGTGCTGGGGATAGTGGGGGAATTGTCTGGTTCAGCCCTTTCCGTGTCCCAGGCGGGGATAGAGAAGATGAAGGTATTGCCTTTCCCTGGTTCACCCTCAATCCATATATGTCCCTGGTGTAGTTCGACTATCCTTCTGGAGATAGCGAGGCCAAGCCCGAGTCCAGGGACACGTTTTCTCTCATCGTCATTGCCTCCACGGTAGTAGGGGTCAAACAGTTTGTCCTGGTCTCCCTCGTTAATGGTGGTGGCTGAATCCTCTACCTCTACCCGTACGCTGCTGGTTGCCTGTCTTGCTCGTAGTGCTATGTGGCTACCGGATGGGGAGAACTTGTTGGCATTTGACAAAAGATTGAGTAGCACCTGTTGTACCCGCTCTCTATCTGCTTTAACTGGAGGCAGGTTTTCCTGTATTTCAACTGCCAATGACTGCCCCTTGTTCTTGAAGAGAGAGGAAAGCTGGGATGCCACATCGTCAATTATCACATTGATTTCAAGAGGCTCCAGGTTTAGCTGGAGATTGCCAATCTGTATCTTGGCAAGGTCTAACAATTCTCCAACCCTTCTGTCCATTATCCAGGCGCTGCGGTTGATATTGTCAATAAGCCTTTGCCTTATGCTGGGCGTGGCCGATGAACCGTTGGTATTCATCAGCTCGGAGGAAGAGATGATAGCGGTGAGGGGCGTTTTTAGTTCGTGAGCGATACTATGCAGGAACTCCGTTTTCTGCTCGTCCTGCCTTTGCAGTTCCTGGCGCATCATGGTTTCCATGGTATAGAGGCGGGCATTTTCTAATTCAATGGCTACACGGCTGGCAACCGTCGAGATTATCCGCTTGTCCTCGTTAGAGTAGGGCTGCTGGGAGAGTTTCTCTCCCAGGATAAATAGCCCAACCAGTTCATCCTTGTTGGTTTTGAGAGGAATGAACAGTTCTGCATCTATGCCCATAAGGTCGTTCCTTTCCTCTGTGGATAGAGATTTTAACTGAGGAAGAACGTCCAGGTCCCGACGGTGTAGCGGGTCTTTGTGGGACTGTAGCCACCGTAAAAGGGGGTTATTGCCCTTCAATGTTAGCTGAGCAGCTCTATCACCTGCCGAGGATATTACCGAGAAGTCTTCAGAGTCAGAGCGCAGCAGCAGGTGTACGCTGGACGTCTGTAACGCCCGCCTCACCAGTTTAACCAGAGATGACCCCAGTTGATTCAGGTCGCTTATGTCGTGGGCCCCCTGGCTGAAATATTCCAGTTCTTTGAGGAAATCATACCGTTCACGGTAGAACAGTTTGTCGACCACCTGTTGCAGCTTGCTCCACAGTGGCTGGAGAGCAAAGGCAAGTACGATAAGGAACACGAAGTGAGTCCAGGCAGGGAGTGTCCCGCTGGCAATCTGATTGAACAGGAGCATGATACCCACATAGGGGATGGCTACTGTAGCACTAATCAGGAAGTAGGCTATTCCCCTTCGCATCATAATCCGTATATCCAGCAGGTGGTGCCTCACAATAGCTACGGTGGTGAACACACAGAAGAGCAGGTTTCCAATTATGCCCATAGGGTAGATGTTAAACCCTATGACCGGGAAGAAATCGCTCAACCCGCCGCAGAGGAAGCAGAGCGTACCCAGAATGACATAGGCGGCCCGGTTCCTCTCCTGGTGGGAGGGAGAGCGCCTGGCGGCTCTCCACAGGTTGGATATCCCCATGATGACGAAGAAGTAGAGAAGTGCTATATAGAGAAAGAAGGCCTTACCCAGGATGGGGGCAGGTCCATAGAATTTTAGCTGGTTACCTTCCACAAGAAGGTCGGTGGGCACCAGACACAGGAACAGGAAGACGAGAAGGTAGCCACCGATGAGTATTCGCTTTGATGTTGTGGGCATTACGGTTCGGGTGAGGAGCACCGTGAAATGGTAGTAGAATATTGCCCCGACCGGGCCAACGCTGAGAGCCACTCTCTGCCAGTTTAGAGCCCCCTCCAGGGTAGAGCTGGCGCGAAGGCCATATACGGCGAAGGCCCAGATAGCGAGAGCCAGTAGAAAGAGGGACAGGACGCGGTGTAGAAGCCCTCTCCAGTTGCTGCGCAGCACCACGAATATGAGAAGGAGGTTTAGGATGCCTGGAATTACTGGTGCTATAACCCAGAGGCTCATGCCTTCCCTCCTATAATCGGGGCCCGCTACTTTGATAATCTGCAGGCAACACGTTTATTGTATTGTCACACTGTGTCCCTGTCATTCCCGGGCAGGCCTTTACTGTGTAGCGGTATTATACCACAAATGGCATATTGTGTCAATACTTTCACAAAGTGAAAAGGTTAAAAAATCATAAATACGGTGTGTGGTGAAGGCGGATGCCACGATGGACCGTGTTATTTCGGGTGTTGACAAAGCCTCCGGAGAGGAATACAATCATATACTAATGTGTCAAATATGCAGAAATAGGATGACCGTATGGTCAGTCTGGAGAGGAGACAGATGAAACTAATACTATTATCAGTCCTGGCTGCTGGCATTCTTGTACTGGGTGGTTGCGGGCAACCGGCTGTGGAGACACCAGCGCCGGCTACCTATACTCTCAGCGCAGGTGTCAGCCCTTCGGATGGGGGTTCGGTATCTCCTGCGAGCGGCGTGTATGAGGAGGGCACCGAGGTGACAGTTACGGCTACCCCGGCCAGCGATTATACCTTTGATTACTGGGATGGTGATGCCTCCGGCTCCCTGGCTACGGTGACCGTTACTATGTATTCGGACAAGAGTATTACTGCTTACTTCGCTATGGAAGCCCCACCGCCACCGGCTATAACCGAGGAAGACATAGATGCTGCCTGGCAGGTTGTGCTGGAATACTGGGAGGGCCGTAACAGCTACGATTTAGAACGCGTTCTCGCCTGTTATGAGGAATCCTACCGGCAGGACAGAGAAGAAGAGGTTGCCAGTGAGATAAGCCAGATGCAAATGGCTAGGATTACAGTAGAGGTAGAGGAGGAGGCGGAACCGGTTATTACCGATGAAGGGATAATTGAGCTAAGAGTGCAGCTGAATCTCCCCTTTCCTATACCGGCCAGGCACATCATCTATTACATGGTGAAGGTAGACGGTGAGTGGGAAATAGGCTGTCCGCCGGAAGAGTAGCGGCTTCCCGCTTGTGGTAGCTTTACCTTTAGCAAAACATCTGGATATTTTGTTAATATAAGGAGAGGTATTACACTGTAAAAAGTAACCTCGCGTACAGATGGCCCTGTACTCATTTGACAAAGAGGTTTTCTTTAGTGTATAATATACTACAATTAGTGTCGGTTTAGGTTATTACAGGCTTTTTTAAATCACTTCAGACTATTTAAGCATTGGATGACCGGACTCTAACTAAAATTCAGAAGAGAGGAGGTCATTCAATGAGTTTTCAGGACAAGTCTCTCCAGTGTGCCGATTGTGGGGCTACCTTCACTTTCAGCGCTGAGGAACAAGAGTTTTTCCAGTCCAAAGGCTACGTTAATGAGCCCAAACGCTGTCCAGAATGCCGCCAGACAAGGAAGTCTGAGCGTTATGGAAACAGCGGCTACGGGTCCAGACGCCAGATGTATCCTGTGGTATGCGCCGAGTGTGGCAAGGATACCGAAGTACCCTTTGAACCTCGCGGTGATAGACCGGTTTACTGTAGTGATTGCTACCGTAAAGTCAGACTGAATAGGTAATACTGGGGTTTGACCTCAGGACATACATGGGCTGATAATAATTGGCCCGTGTATGTCCCTAGAATGGGTTGGTGTGCCATGTCGTTGCAAGTCTCGATACGTGAAGGTGAATCCCAGGATTCCCTGTTACGCCGTTTTCAAAGGATGGTACAGACGAGTGGAATTCTGCGTGAGGCAAAGTCCCACCGTCATTTTCTGTCCAGGGGAGAAGTGGCACGTTTGAAAGCACAAAAAAATGCCAGACGAAGGCACGGTTACGGGTAATACGTGCCGGGTTACGAAATTAGGCAAAAGGAGCACTAATATTAATATCTATGTAGGCAACTTATCTTATGATGTCACTGAGGAGGAATTACGCCAGGAGTTCATAGCTTTTGGAGAGGTTGAATCTGTAAGTATCATAATGGACAAGTATAGCGGACGGCCAAAGGGATTCGGGTTTGTTGAAATGCCATCAGTGTCTGAGGGTCAAGCTGCAATTAATGGCCTCAACGGTAAAACTTTAAAGGAGCGGACCCTTAATGTTAATGCGGCTCGACCTCGCTCTGATAACAGAGGCGGTGGGTCGTATGGTGGCGGGGGGTATAGCGGAGGAAGACAGAGAAGAAGCTAAGCCTTTGGTCATAATCTATATGCCTGATTAAACAGGGTTGAGGGCTGATTCCTCAACCCTGTTTTTATCTGTGAGGGTGTGGGTATGTTCTATCGGTGATAGCGTGGTTTATTTAACGGCTACCGCCAGATTGCATGTCAGAATAGCCTCCTCACCGCCCTCCCAGTCCCCATTTTTGTCATACTGACATTTGATTGATAGTATTATTGGGTTGACAACTAGCACATTTTGTCATAAAATAGACCAAGTGGCATTCTACCTTGGCGTGCCCGATGCCGGGCACCTTTTGCCCTCAAAGTAAGCCGTAGAATACTGCGGGGTCTCATATGAAGAGCAGCGGCAGGACCAAACAAGACCTTATTGAAGAGCTGGAAGCCCTGCAAAACCACGTTATGGAGCTGGAGAGGTCTGGAGCGGAGTGGCGGCAGGTGCGGGAGTTACTCAGAGCACTCTTCAGTACATCACCCATTGGTCTGTATATTGTCCAGGACGGGTGCTTTCAAGATGTGAGCTCCGAATTTCAGCAAATCTCAGGCTACAGTGAAAAGGAGCTGATAGGTACCCCCTCTCTGAGCCTTGTATTTCCTGATGACAGGGATATGGTAAGGAGAAATGCGGTAAAAGCACTGAAGGGAGAGTCTTCTTCCGGGTATGAATTCAGGGTAGTTACCAGGGGTGGGGAGACCAGATGGGTTATGGAGACTGTAACCCCTGTCCAGTACTACGGAAGGCCAGCAACCCTGGGAAATTTTATGGATATCAACGAGCGCAAGCGCACTGAGGAGGAGCTACGGTTCTCAGACGCTGCCTTCAAATCCATTCAGGAGAGCATAGTTGCTACCGATACCGAATACACAATAACGGATTGGAACGAGGTAAGTGAACGAATATACGGAGTCAATGCCTCTGAGGCTATAGGCAAGACACTTTTTGATGTCATTGAGATAATAGACCCTTCGCCGAGTGAGGTTGCCGAGCAATTCAGGCAGGCAGAATCCCGGGGCTACTGTCGATGTGAGCAGTTGCACAGGACAAAATACACTAAAGTATGGGTTGGTCTGAGCCTGCAGGCAGTAGAATATGATGGCAAGCGCCATGGATGGGTGGTACTTGCCAGCGATATTACCGAGCGCAAAAGGGCAGAGCAAGAGCTGCAGAAGGCTGCGAAGCTGGAATCAATAGGCATTCTTGCCGGCGGTATTGCGCACGACTTTAACAATATTCTAACCGGCATTATGGGTAATGTTACCCTGGCAAAGAGGTATGTAGAACCCGGGGATAAGGTTTTTGACAGGTTGCAGCAAGCAGAAAAGGCATGCTTACGGGCAAGGGACCTGACTCAACAGCTATTGACCTTTAGTAAGG
Organism: uncultured Dehalococcoidales bacterium; assembly: GCA_964510485.1. Taxonomy (GTDB): domain Bacteria; phylum Chloroflexota; class Dehalococcoidia; order Dehalococcoidales; family Fen-1064; genus CAZEBT01. Next base: position 5,743 of record CAZEBT010000009.1, read on the forward strand.
GTGGAGCGCCAGTCAAGAGCAGCAGTTCTATCGCAGAATTGCTGATGGAGTCAGCCAGCTTTGCTTTAAGGGGTTCAGGTGTCAGGTGTGAATTCTCTTTATCGGATGACCTGTGGCCGGTAGAGTTTGATGAAGGGCAGATGAATCAGGTAATTAGTAATCTGACTATCAATGCTGTTGAAGCCATGCTTGAGAGTGGGGTAATTAACGTGAGGGCCAGGAATGCCATTGTTGAGGAAGGAAGTGCTCTGCCGCTGCCGGCGGGTAAGTATGTGGAGATAGTCATAGAGGACCACGGTGTTGGTATTCCCAAAAAGAACCTCGGTAAGATATTTGACCCTTACTTCACCACCAAAAAGGAGGGTAGCGGACTGGGGCTCGCCACCGCTTATACTATTATCAAGAACCATAATGGCTGTGTTACTGTTACCTCCGAGGTAAATGTCGGCTCAACCTTCTGCATATACCTGCCTGCCTCTGAAAAGTCAGTCCTGCCGAAGAAGGAGCCGGAGATAGATACCCGGTTCACCGGCAGGGGGAGAATTCTGGTGATGGATGATGAAGAGATGATAAGGGAGATGCTCGGCAGGATACTGACCCTTGCCGGATATAAGGTGGAGCTTGCCAGCGATGGTGCTGAAGCAGTCGAGCGGTATATAAATGCCAAGGAGCAGGGGCAACCATTCTCCGCAGTTATTCTGGACCTGACCGTTCCTGGAGGAATGGGTGGCAGGGAAGCCATTAAGAAGTTGCTTGAAGTAGACCCTACTGTTAAAACAATTGTTTCCAGCGGCTACTCCAACGACCCGATAGTGTCTGATTTCGGCAAGTATGGTTTCAAGGGTGTTGCTACCAAACCGTATGCCACCACAGAGATTGAGAAGACATTGCGCAATGTTTTGAGAGGTAAAAGGGGGCAGCAGAGCGATGGCGGCAATCCGCCTGAGCATAAGCAGCGATAGATTCCCACCGCACCTGGTACACTCTACTTCTATAATGCCAGCCTTAATTCAGTCTGCGTGTCTGATAAACCGGGAGCTCTGAGCGCCGGGGACTACCCGGGCAAATGCCAAGGTATAGAACGTCTGTGATATTTCTGTGATACCTTGGCTTTGTTTTGTGAGAAGAATGTGAATTGGCTTCGCTAGACTAGAGCCAGAGCATATGGTAAAAACGCTAAACACGGGGCAAATGGATAGGTCGTCCGTTGATTGCGAGGCTAAAATATACTTAAAGCATTTATATTTTTGTTAGTGACAGCAGGCATTATGCTTGACAACTGGCACTAGAACTGCTATAGTTTGGCTCGGCTTAAATTGAATCGGGCTAAATCTGGGTGGCTGATTGTCAGCTTAAATGGTCAACTGTCGTACGGTTGTGAGGTGCGGGATGAGGACCAGGTTAGAGAAGCTGTTAGAATAAATCCGGGGGTGTTGGTAGTTAAGGGGTTGCTCAGTTAGAAGCATCAGAGACTAAGCTCAAGCAGACAGGGGAAGAATTAATGACGCACCGGGAGCACCTTGAGGAACTGGTCGATGAGCGAACCAAAGAGATGCAGGAAGCTCAAGAGCGTTTCAGCGGGATATTCAGGTCCTCCAAGGATGCCATCGGGTATGCTACGCTTGATGGTGCTCTGGTGGATGTTAATGATTCCTTTTGCCAGCTAACGGGCTATTCCAGAGAGGAGTGGTTAACCGGGAAAACCTATCAGGAGATAACCCCGGAGGAGTACAGGGAACGGGAAGCCGAAATAATAGAGAGGATTATCAGAACTGGAGAGCCCGAAGAGTATGAGAAGGAATACATAAGGAAGGATGGCTCCCGTGTTCCTATTCTCCTGACTACTTTTGTGGTAAGAGGAACTGACCAGAAGTCGATAGGGCTGGCGGCCATTATCAAAGACATAACCGAGCGCAAGCAGATGCAGGAAAAGGTTCTTATCTCTGAGCGGCTGGCTACGCTGGGGCAATTCTCAGGGAGTATCTCCCACGAACTGAGGAATCCCCTGGGGGTGATAGATAGCTCGGTATACTACCTGAAGACAAAGCTAAAGGATGCCGATACAAAGGTGCAGCGCCACCTCGACCGTATCAGGTCCAGTGTGAGCACGGCTACCACCACTATTGAGAGCCTGCTTAACCTGACCCAGATGCATGGACCGCACTTAGCCAGAGTTGACCTTGTTGCCCTGATATCTGATGTCCTAACTATTTCTAATATACCGTCCCGGGTAAATGTGGTGCATGAATTTGCCGGGCCAGAGATTCTGGTCAAGGGTGACCGGGGGCAGCTCCGCATAGCTTTTAAGAACGTAATAAAGAATGCGGTTGAGGCGATGGATGGCAGTGGCACCCTGAGGGTAGTAGCCCGCGGGGGGGCTGATAGCCAGGCTGAGGTGTCCTTTGCTGATACCGGTTCGGGCATTGCCCCGGAGAATCTGGATAAGATTTTCCAGCCACTCTTCAGTACCAAGGCTAAGGGTATTGGTTTTGGCCTGGCTATTGCCAAGATGGTAACTGACGGGCACGGCGGCACGATAGAAGCCAGGTCAGACTCCGGGAAGGGGGCAGTTCTAACCCTGCGGCTCCCTCTATATGCAGATATAGGGAAGGAGGTGTGAAACTGTGTCCCGGAAGGCTAATATACTGGTAGTTGATGACAACGAGGAGTTCTGCCAGAACGTAGCTGACATCCTGGAACTCGAGGATTATACAATTACGACTGCCTATGATGGGTTCAAAGCCATCGAGCTGGTGAAGCAGAATGGTTTTGACCTGATACTGATGGATGTCAAGATGCCGGTGATGGATGGTCTGGAAACATTCAGGAAAATCAAAGAGCTGATGCCATTTATACCTGTCATTATGGTGACTGCCTATGCTGTGGAAGAACTTGTCAGGGAAGCACTTCGGGAAGGAGCCTTCGGCTTCCTCCCGAAACCACTTGATTTTGACAGGTTGCTGGCACTTATCGGGCAGGCTGAGCCTAATGGAGCGCTGGTACTTGTTGTGGATGATGACCAGGCTGTCTGTGCCAGCATGGAAGATTTCCTGAGTGAAAAGGGCTACCGGGTGAGCGTTGCCTACGATGGTGACACGGCAGTACAGATGACCTGGGAGAACAATTTTGACATCATGCTTATTGACATGAATCTGCCTCCTCTAAATGGTCTGGAGACCTACATATCCATCAGGGATATCCGCCCGGATGCGGTGGTAATCATTATCACCGGCTACTCGAAGGAGATGGGGAGTCTGGTGCAGCAGGCTTTACGGGAGAATGCCTACACCTGCCTGGAAAAGCCTGTAAACATGGATGAGTTGTCTTCACTCCTTGAGCAGATTAAGGAACAGAGAGCCAGGGGCGTGCTCAGAAAACCTGAATGAAGCTTAATAGCTAGCTGGTGGAGTGGTCCAGTGGACAAAAATTATGATGTACTTGTTGTGGATGACGACCTGGACCTGGCTTCTAATCTACAGGATGTCCTGGGGACGGCAGGCTATTCTACCATGCATGCCGTGGACGGGCAGACAGCGCTCAATCTCTGTCATGAGAACGTATTCGACCTGGGCCTTATCGATATTATGCTGCCGGATATGCCGGGCGTAAAGCTGGTTGAGAAATTAGCCGAGATATCCCCCCGAATGGAGCACATTATAATCACCGGCTATGCTTCGTTTGAGACCGCCGTTGAAGCGGTGAGACATAAGAACATAGTAGCCTATGAGACCAAGCCACTCAACGTTGGACGCTTTCTGGCTCTTATCCGGCAGGTAACTGAACGTAAGCGGATGGAGCGGAAAATTGTTGAATATGAGGACCTGAATAAGCTCAAGACAAATATCCTCTCCATGGTTTCCCACGAACTGCGTACCCCGCTGGCGACCATCAAGGGATATTCCACCATGCTGCTGGACTATGACGATAGGCTTGAGCATGATGAGAAACTCAGGCAC
>CAZEBT010000009.1:9708-12363 GCA_964510485.1 uncultured Dehalococcoidales bacterium
GATTCAATAGATAGGGCTACCGACAGGTTGACTGAACTCATTGACCATCTCCTGGACCTGTCCCGGCTTGATGCCGGTCTGCTTAAAATAAACAGGCAGCCCACCAGTATATCAAGGTTACTGCGGCAGGCGGTAGCTATGGGGCGCGTTCGAGCACCCCGGTATAACATAACGTGCACGGTGAGAAAAAGGTTGCCGAGGGTCAATATTGATGCCAGGCGCATCAGACAGGTATTGGACAACCTGATTGATAACGCTGTCAAGTATTCGCAGGAGGGGGGCAATATAGTATTAGATGCCCGGTGCACCGGGGAGGAGCTGTGTGTCAGTGTCTCTGACGAGGGGGTAGGTGTACCTGTTGAAGAGAGAGACAGGGTGTTTGACCGGATGTATCGCCTTGAGCAAAGACTGGTGCAGGGAGGGGGCGGTCTCGGTCTGGGGCTTGCTGTCTGCAAGGGGCTTGTTGAGGCACATGGCGGTCGTATCTGGATAGAAGATAATAACGGCAAAGGAAGCAAGTTTGTATTCACCTCACCGCTGTAAGCAAAAGGGATGATTACCACTTCTTCAAGTCTGGTATTGCTTTCGTTCTAGGTCGAGCGAGGTGATTTCGATATGCCGTCAAAAAAGATGTCGGTACTGGTGGTTGATGATGACGAGCGTATGCTGCGTATGATACAGCGTATGCTTGAGCTTGAGGGCTACCATGTATTTACCTCTAACAGTGGCGAGGCTGCCCTTGAGGTGTTTGACGAGGTAGCTCCAGACCTGGTCCTGCTGGACATTTTGATGCCTGGTATGGATGGATACATCATCTGCCAGCGTATTCGTGAATTCTCACAGACACCGATAATCATGGTTACCGCCAGGGGTGATGATGAGGGGAAGGTCCGGGGGCTGGACGCCGGTGCTGACGACTACGTGACAAAGCCATTCTCCTCAAGGGTATTGGCGGCGCGGGTCAGGGCGGTATTACGCCGTACAGACATGTGGACTGAACGCCCGCAACGTCCCTTCTATTGCGAAAACCTGACGATTGACTTTATCCGGCACAGGGTCACCGTGGAGGAGCGAGAAGTAAATTTGACGGCTACCGAGTACACACTGTTGTCTTATCTGGCAGTTAACGCTGGTCGGGTGCTTACTCCTGACCAGATTCTGGAGAAGGTCTGGGGTGAGGACTACATTGGCGAGACCCACCTTCTTCAGGTGAATATGGCCCGGCTGAGACGAAAGCTGGGGGATGATGCCAGAAGGGCTAACTTTATCGCAACCAGGTCTGGTATAGGCTATATGATGCGCCAGAATATATAACCGCAGGGCAGTCCTCTTTTTGCCAGTGATAGAATAGTCCGCGAAAGGGCCTTCCGATTCCGTGAAGGCTCTTTATTTTCCCGTCTCTTTGCCGTCCGGGTAAGCCATTTTACACTTGTGACTTTGTTGTAAGATTCTAAGCCTGCGTTGTGATGCACCTGAGAGTTAACCTCTTTAGACTTGGAGGTATAACAGGATGGTGAGGTGGGTCGTAACCGGCTGATTGACCGATAGTTGTCCCACCCTCCCTTCTTTGCCGTGTGCCTTGGCTCGTAGCTGAGGCACACGGAAATAGCAGTGGTGCAGCTGGCAGTATGAACTGGAGCAATGGGACAATGCTGATAACGGGGAATCAGGCAAACGACAGGTCTGACTCTGGCGCTGGAAATGGTAATAGCTGTTTTCGGGAGCATAATCAGCGCATGAAGGAGTTCCGCCTCGCTCACCCCCAAAATTGGAGGCAATGGCATTATCAGAAGCGCCAGGTTCAGGAGAATCCGCTGGCTTTGCCCAGGATGACCCTGGTACGTGAAATGGAGCAGTGCCGACAGTCACCGAACTAGAAAGAACGGTATCACTGGGGGTACGGAATGGGAGGTTTGCCTGAAATGAAGAGGCGCCAGCTAATTCTGGTAGTGGATGATGATATTGAAATGCTGGAGATGCTGAGCCGTACCCTTGAGCTTGAGGGGTTTGATGTTGTTACAGCTGCCGGTGGCAGGTCAGCACTGGCTATACTGGAGGATAGTGAGCCAGACCTGGTCATACTAGATATTATCATGCCTGAGCTTGACGGTTTTCAGATTCTGGATATTATGCGGCAGCGCTCAGATGTTCCCGTAATCATGCTTACTGCAAAGTGCGAGACGGACTCTCTGCGTGACGCCCTGGCGATGGGTGCCGATGATTACGTGAAAAAGCCGTTCCGCCCGCGGGAACTCCTGGCTCGTGTCCGGGCGAAGCTGAGGCGCACCGGGGCTACAATACGGCAGCCGATTTAACCGGGGACTGTGCCGGTTCCCTTGTGATATTTTTGTGAGGTTTTTCTCTGTATTTGTGATGAAATTGTGAGCCGGTTCGGCTACATTCAAGCTGTAACAACCGTTTAGAAGTACTTATCGGTTGCTACTCAAGTGTCTGGTCCGGGTGGCAGTAGGGGGTGCATCTGAGCTTGGAGTGAAGGGGAGGTGAGCCATGACAAGAACCAGGGTACTTGGCAGGAGTGTGAGGGGTGCCCGCCTGGATAGTGCCAGGGGAGTCCATCAGAGAATCTCAGTTGATGACCGGGTAAAATCGCTGGTTGATGTGGGGAAGCCGGTAACTGCCTGGGAGGTCGCCGTC
>CAZEBT010000009.1:12463-21462 GCA_964510485.1 uncultured Dehalococcoidales bacterium
CTCGCAAGATTGTACGGGTCTGGGGGTCAGCACGAGTGTGCAATCAAAAGAATTATTCCGCCAAAAACTATAGTCAGGGCAGCCCCGAGCAGCGTGAATAGCATGTACATGCGCAGCCGTTTCCAGTCTATTCCCGGTGCTCTCACTTCAGGGGCTTCCTCCCGGGGGATGGCTTCAGGGGACAAACCAGCCTGCTCTATCCACTGCTGGTATAGCCTCCGTTTTCTCCGTGTCCGCAGATAGTTAAACGTGCTGCTCAGTATACTGGTTACCTTGCTGAGGGCTGCTGTAATTTTCATAATATATCTTCATAGATTATATCACAGGGGTATTATCTGAGTAAGCTCCTGATAAGCCGATTGAAATCAGCAGCCCATGCTGATATGATTAAATTGTTATAGAGCACGTGCTTAGTAGAGAGGCAGGTCCAGGCCCGAGTGAGAGGAGTATGGCGGACTATACGATTGATTTTCAGCCGGTGGGTCGGCGGGGACAGTGCCACGATAATGAGTCTCTACTAGCCTGTGCACAACGGGTAGGCGTTGGCATCAGTAATGTCTGCGGGGGTAAGGGAACGTGCCGCTCCTGCAGGGTGCGAGTTCTGAGCGGGACTGTCTCAGAACCGACCTCCGGTGAGCTGGAAGAATTTTCGCCTCAGGAATTAAGGGATGGCTGGCGCCTTGCCTGCCAGGCTTATCCACAGAGTAACTGCAAATTAGACGTACCGCCTGAATCAATGACAGCACCACAGCGGACTCAGGTGGAGGGATTAGAGGTAGAGGTTCATCCAGAGCCACCTGTTAGAGCTTACCACCTGCAACTGACTGCCCCGTCCCTGTCTGACCTGCAGGCTGATGCCGACCGCTTACTCCAGACACTGAACCAGCAACACCGCTTGCACTGCGGCAGGGTTGATATTGATGTCCTCCGGGTCCTCTCCACCCGGCTGCGGTTGTGGGACTGGGAGTGTCAGGCTTCAGTCCGGGGTGATGAGGTGGTGGCACTCAGCCCCTGGCCCGGTCATCATCTGGGGCTGGCAGTAGACCTGGGCACCACCAAGATTGCTGGCTATCTGGTTGACCTGGATGATGGACGGACCCTGGCGGCTAAAGGGGTTATGAACCCCCAGATAGGCTACGGAGAGGATATCATCAGCCGCATCAGTGGTGTTGTCAAGTCGCCGGAGCAGGGGTTACAGATGCAGATGACGGTTGTGGAAGCCCTCAACGGGCTGATTGCCGACCTTTGTGCCCGGGTCGGTGCCGATGAGGAGGAGATTGTTGAGGCGGTTGTGGTTGGCAATACTGCCATGCACCACCTGTTCCTGGGCTTGCCGGTGAGCCAGCTTGCCCTTGCCCCCTTCGTTCCTGCTGTCAGCAGCGCTGTTGATATCAAGGCTGGTGACCTCGGGCTTCATATTGCTCGTGGAGCGTATGTGCATACGCTGCCCAATATTGCCGGTTTTGTCGGGGGTGACCACATAGCGATGTTGCTGGCTACGGAGGTCTGGCAGGCTGAGGGCCCGGTGGTGGCTCTTGACATAGGGACAAATACCGAGGTTTCTCTGGTCAGGGATGGTGAAATAACCGCCGTTTCCTGTGCCTCCGGACCTGCATTTGAGGGCGGTCACATCAAGGATGGGATGAGGGCTGTCAGCGGCGCCATTGAGCGCCTGCGCATCATAAATGACCGCGTCCAGTACCAGACCATTGATGAGACGCCACCAGTTGGCATTTGCGGGTCAGGAATACTTGATGCTATGGCACAGCTATATCTGGCGGGAATCATTACCAAAACGGGCAGGATGGCAGGTAACCACCCCTGTATTCAGACCGACAATAAGCAGCGCAGGTTTGTGCTGGTCAGCGAGGAGGAACGTGACGGGCAGACAGCCGTTGTTATCACTCAGTCGGATATCAGGGAGCTGCAACTGGCTAAGGCAGCCATTCGTACAGGTATTCAGGTGCTCCTTGAAACGAGCGGCTGCTCTGAGGAGCAAATCAGGCAGGTAATCATTGCTGGGGCATTTGGCAGCTATATTGACGTCTCCAGTGCAGTGGCTATCGGGATGCTGCCATCACTGCCCCTGGACCGGTTTCGTCAGGTGGGGAATGCCGCTGGTACAGGAGCCAGGCTGGCTCTGGTATCCCTTTCGCGGCGGACCGAAGCCCAGACTATAGCCTCCAGGGTACGTTACGTTGAGCTGGCGAGTGCTCCGGGCTTTATGCAGACGTTCATTCAGGCAGGCTACCTGGGAAGGTACCGGATGGTGAAGGGTGAGAGGGTGGAAATTGAATGATGGAGACTGTTATGCTAACATTGCTGTCAATACACCGGATGGGGGGTATGCATTAATGGAGACGAGAGTATCAAGCGCTACAAGAGAGGTGCTCATCAGTTATGCTCAGCCTACGGTGTTGATAGGCGAGCGTATCAACCCGACGGGGAGGGAGAAGCTGGCAGCCTCGATGGAATCCGGCGATATGGAGATTGTGCGCCGACTCGCTCTGGCTCAGGTGCGGGCTGGGGCCGACATTCTGGATGTCAATACTGGTATGCCTGAAGTAGATGAAACAGCCCTGCTGCCACAGGTGGTCCGGGCTGTAATGGAGACAGTGGATGTTCCTCTATGCTTTGATAGTGATAACCCCGCAGCTCTGGAAGCCGCCCTCAAGATATACCGTGGCAAGCCGATAGTTAGCTCGGTCACCGCACAGGAGCTTTCCTTGAGCAAGGTTCTGCCCGTGGTGAAAGAGTACGGAGCGGCGGTTGTTGCGCTGACCATGGATGATGAGGGTGTCCCGGCTGACGCTGACCGCCGTCTGGCTATTGCCCGCAAAATTATAGGCAGGGCTGAAGAGTTAGGCATCCCAAGAGAAGACATAATTGTTGATTGTCTCGTTCTGGCAGTGTCCACAGATGGTGAAGCCGGATTGGTGACGCTGGAGGCTGTGCGCAGGGTGAAGGCGGAGCTGGGGGTTAATCAGACCCTGGGAGCCAGTAACATCTCGTTCGGTCTTCCCGAGCGTGATGTGCTTAACGATGCCTTTCTGGCTTTGGCTATTACTGCGGGTGTAACCTGCCCCATCCTAAATGTAGCCAGAGCACGCCAGTCTGTGCTGGCTACTGACCTGCTCCTCGGTCGCGATAGGTACGCACAGCGCTATATCAAAGCCTACCGACAGCGCCAGAGAACACAGAAGCCAGAATAGAGGGGTTTCAACTGCGCTATTCACCACTGACCCAGAGGGCTCGAGCCCTCATTTCAGGGCTATCGGTGACCGTTCAATGAAAACCAATGCCTGGGAGCCGATTGAGGGATAGGGGACTCTGGTGCTGCAAAGCCGCTATCTTTCCTCTATGGTGATGCGTACTATGCGGTCGCCCTGCTCAATCCTTCTGAGGACATCCGTACCCTTTACTAGCTGACCGAATACCGAGTGTTTGCCATCAAGGTGGTGCTGGGGAGCATAGGTGATAAAGAACTGGCAGCCGTTGGTATTGGGGCCGGCATTAGCCATTGACAGGGCGCCAGTAACGTGGGTGTGCTCGGTGAATTCGTCGGGAAAGTAATAGCCCGGGTTTCCCGTCCCCCTGCCGGTAGGGTCTCCTCCCTGTGCCATAAAGCCGGGGATAACCCGGTGGAACGTGGTGCCATCATAGAACCCTTCACGGGCGAGAAATACGAAGTTGTTGACTGTCACCGGGACATCACTGGCGAACAGCTCCAGCACCAGGTCACCCTTCTCTGTTTTGATGGTAGCCGTATATTGCTGGCTGGTATCAATAGTCATGGGTGGTGGCGATGAATAGGTCATGGGCACTGTCTCCGAATCGATTTCTCCATGACCACATGATACCATAAGGAGTGCTAACAGGGCTACCAGGATGGCAGGCATCCTTTTCGGGTTTTTAATTGACATAAATATATCCTCCCTGCGTTAAGGCTATTCTTGAAGCCAGCTACGTCATACAGGTGGTACTTTTCCCCTCAGCTTATCTACCAGCCAGCCTTTGAGGAGGTCGTGCAGCTCGTTCCTGCATTCCCTGAGGAAATGTCCGGAGCCATCGTATATCACCAGCTCTTTGGGCTGTCTTGCCCACTCGTAGATATGTTGCGAGCAGAGGGCAGGGAGGTTACGGTCCCGGCTCCCGTGAATCAGCAGGAGGGGTGCCGGTGACAGCCTGTCCACCTGGTGTGCTCCAAAGGTCTGGCTGGAAAGTCCGACTACTGCCTTCACCTGTGGGCTCATTGTCCCGGCCTGGATAACCACCGCTCCGCCAAAGGAGTGCCCGACAAGGGCAACGTTAGCCACTCCCTGTTTCTTGAGGAAATCAACCGCCAGCACCACGTCCAGGACACACCTGTCAAAGTCCCCGGGAAAGCGGTAGTTGAGGCGGAGCGAGCTTATTCCTTCACTGACAAGCTCGTGGCTCAGTATGGTAAAGATGCCGAAGGAGGGCCCGTCAAAACCACCGAGGGCACCGGAGACCCAGATAACCCCGCCATTCCCCTCGGCGGGGTGAAACATGCCCTCCATATCCCCGTCAGAGGTGTGCAGAATGACCCGTGCCAGACCTCCATCTAGGGGCTGGCTCTCCACACCGGTGAGCTGAAGCCTTACTGCGTTATCCATCATCTGTTACTGCAGGTGGGAGTCCCCGGGGTTTGGCTGCTGTCTCCCACGGACCAGAGAGGTCAGTATACCAATGCTACAAACGATTGCACCCACCAGGAGCGTGTCCTGGAAACCACCGACCAGGGACAACCTGTCCAGCATTGAGGGTGCCAGGTTATTACCGGCAAGCTGATTAGTATGGAAAGCCTGGCGGCTGGTTAAGATGGCACCAGCAACGGCTATACCGCTTGATGTTCCTATTTGTCTTACCGTGCCAATCATGGCTGACCCGGTGCTCAGCTTATCCCTTGGCACCGAACCCATAACAGAGCTGTTGTTCGGCGAGGAGAACATTCCGGCGCCTATACCCTGAATAACCAGTCTGACCAGCACATCAACCTCGCTGGATTCAATGCTGAGTCGGCTGTTTAGGAAAAGGGCGAAACAGATTAAGGCCATTCCGACTGTACACAGGACCCTTGAGCCGACCTTATCTGATAGCCAGCCGCTTAAAGGACCGACCACTATAGCCGTCATAGAAATGGTTGCAAAAAGCAGCCCTGCCTTCGAGGCAGAATAGCCAAGCCCCTGAATCAGATAGAAGGGCATAAGGAACATGTTTGAGGATATGGCAACAAACATGATAATGAGGCTGATAATGCTGCAGGTAAAGAGACGATTTCGGAAGAGTTTCAGGTCAACTATTGGTTGAGCCGCTCTTCTTTCAGATAGAATAAACAGGGCGGCTAATATCACCGTGCCGCCAGCCAGGGCTAGAGCCGCTGGTGATGTGAGACCCCATCTTCCGCCGAGATTGAAGAAGAGGAGCAGGCAGGAAAAACCACCAAAAAGAGTAACCGCACCAGCCAGGTCGAACTTGAAGACCGTGGCGGGGTCTTTCTGTTCCTTCAGCAGTACCCAGGCCATAACTATGCCGATAATGCCGACCGGCACCCTTGTGTAGAAGATTGCTCTCCAGTCAAGAGCATCAAGGAGGAGACCGCCGAGGACAGGCCCGCTCAGTAATCCTGCCGAGACCACTCCTCCCAGTATCCCCAGGGCTTTGCCCCGTTCCCGGTCGGGAAAGACATCGGTGACAATGGCGGTACTGAGAGCTACTGTCATGGCAGAGCCTACTGCCTGGACTACGCGGGACAGGATTAGCTGGACTATGCTCTGGGACAGGAAACACAGTGTTAACCCGATGGTAAATACAATAAAGCCGGCAATATAGACCCTTTTTCTGCCAAGCTGGTCACCTATCCTGCCGAGGGTGAGCATGAGGCTGACGCCTACCAGAAGATAGGCTACCGACACCCACAGTACGACCGATGGTTCTGTGTCAAAGACCTCGGTAAGTCTTGGGAACGAGATGTTAACTATACTGGCGTCCAGTGTTCCCATGAAGGTACCTATGGACACAGTCAGCAGTGCCAGCCACTTATAGGGAATACCCTTGGTTCTTTCCATAGGCTAATCAGGTATGCCAGTATACCTTGTGGCGATGGTTCACGGTGGGGGCAGCTAGCCCTTGGCAGGGAGAGCAACAACTGCGGTGCCCGGGGTCGTCTTTTGCCCCTGGGAGTTTTCCAGCCATATCTCACACTCAACCAGGTGCTCGTCACCCTCCACGTACTTCCGGACCACCTTCCCTTTGCAGGTGAGCTTGTCCCCGGGGACATCCATACCCCGGTAGCTACAGCCGTACTTCTTGATAGTGCCGCCTTCTCCTACCCAGTCACCGAGCAACTGTCCCAGCCAGGTGCTCTTCAGAGCACCGTGGACAATCACACCGGGCAGGCCATTGCTCAGGGCGAAGTCTTTGTCATAGTGTATCTGATAGAAGTCACCGGAGGCACCAGCCCAGCGCACAAGCTGCTGGGTGGTTGGTTCCTTCACCAGCGGGGTTACCTCAGTACCCTCTTCAATATCTTCCCAGAAAAGTTCTTTAGCCAACTTCCCTCTCCTTTCTGTTCAATGGAGGCTAGTAATTGATACCGGTGCCGCGGGCCTTGGCGACCACCTCATCATTCTGGTTCTTATAGGTGGTCTCATAGATTACGAAGAGCATTTTGCCAAGACTACCCTGACGCTCGAAAAGCTCGGCCAGTTTGGTGGTTGATGTCAGGACGTCGCCAGCCTGTATCGGCTTGAAGAACTCGTACTCATTGCCGCCATTGAGCCCCCTGGTGAAGGGGCCTCTCAAACGTACCCGCCCTTGGCCGAGCTTCACCGGATAGGCATATTGGGCGAAAAAGCCAGGGGGTGCAATGATGCTGCGGTATCCCTTGCTCCTGGCGTATTCCTCGTCGCGATATAGTGGGTTGGAGTCACCGATTGCCTCTGCCCATCTTCTTATCGCCCCCTTCTCAATCTCAAATACGCTCGGCTCTGACTCCACCCCTACCACGCTTCTCATCTCATCCGTGATTACCGAGTCCTCTGCCATAGGTGCACCCCCTTAAGTGTATCATTCAGCAGCCTGTATAGGTCATTATCTCACAATGAGGTTGCCTGTGCTAACCACTGTGAATATTTAACCACCCCTGGTTACCTGTTGTCAAAGCCTCAGGTAAGCCACAGGCGGCTTGCTTGGAAGGATTAAGCAGAGAGGTTGAACGGTTACGTCAGCAGATCCGGCACCATCTTCCATTATGGCACGGGGGTGCCTGGGTAGCTGCCGGAGTAAAAAGGCGGTTGTATACGGGGTTCGGGGATTGGGCTATGCGGTGTCCACGGGTATCTTTTCAATCAGTTCATATTGTCAATCTCACCCAGTAATCGGGCATCCTGCAGGGTGGTCACTTCACACCTTGCGGTGAGCATGATTACCGGAGTACTTGAGTCTCCTCCCTGTACAAGGTTACGGGCTTGAAGACTATCAAGCTCGGGCATGGTAACATCTAATATAACCAGGTTTGGCTTGGACTCTTCCAGTAGAGACAGAACATCTCTCCCTTCAGCGGTCTCAGGGGTATCGTAACCTTCAAAATTGAGGATACGGTTTATCAGGTTCAGGATTGCCTGGTCGTCATCCACCATCATTATATAAGAGTGCCTCTTCATGTAGTAGTCCTCCTTTTGCAGGATTTCGTGCGGTTTCTAGTTTCTCCAGAGCTTGTGCTGTCTCACCTCCGATACCGGAACGAGGAACGACCAGTCAGCTATGCCGTTAACGAGTCTTGACCCTCCGGTTTCCATCATAGTGCGGTGTAGCTGCCAGGGGCATGTGGCTGCCAGGGTGTTGAGCTTGTCGTGCCGGGGTGAATTGACCAGGGCGATACTGGCATGAGAACTGCGAAAGGCTTTCATTTTTTCATTGTGCTCGTGAAAAGAGCCTCTATCATTCGTGCTATCATACCCGAAACGGTAATCCCTGTGGTTTGATTCTACTTTCATTTCTCCATGCCTCTTTTGTATCCCGGTCTCTGGTCTGTATTAGGGTAATTACTGGCAACCATCATGCCTGGTCAGTAGTCAGATAGAACTGGGGTGAAACACTACCACCATCAACATTGGTTGCGGTACAGCGAAAACTGCCGCCATCAATGGTGAATTTGTAGCTGGCACACCCTGGCAGCGTAAGGCTCACCTGTCCGTTCCGCATTGTGATAAAGGTATCGGGGACTGGTTGGCTATCATGCAGGGATGCCGCCGTCCATTCGTCGGTGTTACCCTCAACGTAGACCCCTACCCTGAGGATTAGATAGCTATAGCAGCGGTTAAGCTCGTTGTTATTGGTGATATAGAGGGTGACCAGGATATCAGTGGGGTATTCAGTGGCATCCACATAGAAGAGGTCACCTGTGGTGCTGACCCCACCAATGGCTTTGCCAAAGGCTTGCCAGCTTGGCCTCGCCGAAGACTCAGCAACCTCTATCTGAATTTCGCCCCCCTGGGGCGAAGCGTTGACATAATCATGCGCAAAGGCTATTGGCCATGGGGCAAGAAGTAGTAATGCCAAAAGAGGGAACAGCTTTATCAGTTTGCTTCTCATCCTGGGAAGTCTCCTTTTCTGCTGTTTTCAGAGTACCGCCGGGATGAGAAACAAGGCATAAAAATATGGAGCAAATCTGTAAACATTTCATAAAATTTTCTCCGGGAATGGGAAAGGGGGCACCCGGAGCGGGTATCCCCTTTCCTCAAGTCAGGCTGGGAAATATTCATCTGGTCAGGTATTCCGTATCAGTTCATGACTACCATGCACAGATTATGACCCGAAAGAGTCATAATCCTGAGCCTCAGGTACTATCACGCTGTGTACTTATAAGTCAGAGAACCTTATCTGTTTAGCCCTCTTTTGTTAGCCAGTTATGCCTTACAGTGAGTGTAAGGTTGTGTGAGAATGAGCGTGTAGACGGTCCTGAGATGAGGAATATG
>CAZEBT010000010.1:0-20589 GCA_964510485.1 uncultured Dehalococcoidales bacterium
TTAAGAGGGGCGAAGCCCCTCTTTATTAATATCTTCCCCCTCCCTTATCAAAGGGAGGGGGATTAAGGGGGTGGGTTTCCTTAATATATAAATGATATATAAATTAGGATAAAAAGAGCGGCAAAAAGTGGGGTCATAACCGCCATTTCCTCTCTGGAAGGTACTTTACCATTCGGACAAAATTTAAGGGGCTTAAATTTTGATTTCAGAGCGTCCCTTTTAGAGGACGGTGGCTAGACCGTCTAAACGGCCCTGCTGAGGGTTTGGCTGACCTGTTCCAGGAGTTTATCAAGCCCCCAACGTTTTGTTGCCGAGACAAGCACCGTATCCCTGTCACGGTAGCGGTCGGAGAGGTAGCTCATTGCCGAAGCCTCATCCCAGCTTTCGCTCTGTTCCAGCAGCAGGTCAATCTTGTTCAGTACAGTAATCCGCGGTTTGCCCGATAGCTCCAGGTCGGTCAGGATATCCTCAACAGTCTGGCACTGTTCGGCAGCATTGTGAGAGGTCAGGTCGACAACATGAAGAAGCAAGGCGGCTTCATCCAGTTCCTCAAGGGTTGCCCTGAAGGCACTGATGATAGCCGGCGGTAGTTTTCTGATGAAGCCCACGGTATCACTGAGCAGGACAACGTCCCTGTTGGGGAGGGTCAACCGTCTGGTAGTCGGGTCCAGGGTGGTGAAGAGCTTGTCCTCGATTGACACCTCGGCCTGGCTGAGCGTATTAAGCAGGGTGCTCTTGCCGGCATTGGTATAACCAACCAGGGCTACAACAGGGATACCGCTCCTCCGGCGTTTCTGGCGGTACAGCCGGCGTTGCTTCCTTACATTTTCAATTTGCTGGTTCAAACGGTGTATTTTCCGGCTGATGAGACGTCTGTCCGTCTCCAGCTGTGATTCACCCGGTCCTCTGGTGCCAATACCGCCACCCAGCCTTTCCAGGTGGCTCCACTGCCCGGCAAGGCGGGGTAGAAGGTACTGATGCTGAGCCAGCTCTACCTGCAACTGGCCCTCGCGTGTCCGGGCTCGCTTGGCAAAGATGTCCAGTATCAGTGCGGCACGGTCAATGACCTTTACCTGCAGGGTCTCCTCCAGGTTCCGTTGCTGTAGAGGCGAAAGCTCGTCATCAAAGATTGCTACGTTGTAGTTCAGCCTGTCCTTCAGCAGCAGTAGCTCTTCCAGCTTACCCTTGCCGATGTAGTGTGTCTTTGACGGTACCGGCAAATGCTGGACGAGTTTACCCACTACCTCCGCACCAGCCGTGCCAGCCAGGTGAGCCAGCTCTTCCTGAGAATCCTCGGCTGACAGTCTGCCCTTGCCTGATCTGGTGGCTACCGATATCAGGAATGCCTGTTCCGGCAGTTCCTCAGTAACAATCGTTCCCCTGGTAATGTTGCTGCCCCCTGCTTCTACGCAGTTTACTTAAAAGTCAGACCTTTAGCTTGAACCTGTTCTTGCTGTCACGCCACTCAGATAATCGGGACAGACCCTTCACCAGACTGGCATCGGGGATGCTTAAGGACAGCCGCACATACCCTTCGCCGTTTCTGCCGTACCCTGTCCCCGGTGTTACTACAACGCCCACCTGCTCCAGCAGGTCGTTGGTAAACTCCAGGGAGGTATAGCCGGCGGGAATCTGAGCCCAGACATAGAGGCTTGCCTTGGGTAGTTCAGCCTTGAGGCCGATGTTATTCAGTGTTTCAACAAGCAGGTCTCGGCGCCTCTGATAGACAGCATTGTGCTCTGGAATGCAGTCCTGCGGCCCTGTCAGAGCTTCAATAGCAGCGTACTGAATAGCCTGTGGAATGCCCGAGTCCATATTTGACTTGAGCCTTTTCAGGGCATCTATCATTGTAGCGTTGCCTACTGCCATCCCTATCCGCCAGCCGGTCATATTATAGCTCTTGGACAGGGAGTGAAACTCCACCCCTACTTCCTTAGCTCCATTAGCCTCCATAAAGCTAACCGGCCGGTAGTCATCGAAGGCAACCTCTGAGTACGGGCCATCGTGACAGACACTGATTTCGTGCTGGTGAGCGAATTTAACTACGCTATCAAAAAAATTGATATCAGCCACGGCACCCGTCGGGTTATTGGGGTAGTTTATCCACAAAAGTCTAACCATTCTCAGCACGTGCTCCGGTATCTTGTGCAGGGATGGTAGGAAGCCATTCTCTCGCATCAGAGGTAGATAGTATGGTCTGCCCCCGGCTAGCATGGTTCCCACGGAGTAGACCGGGTAGCCCGGGTCAGTCACCAGGGCAGTGTCCCCGGGGTTAACGGTACACAGCGCAATATGGGCGACGCCCTCTTTTGAACCAATAAGTGGTAGTACCTCCTTATCAGGGTCAAGAGAGACCCCGAAGCGCCTTTCGTACCACTGAGCTATTGCCCGGCGTAATTCCGGCAGGCCGCCTGACTCCGGATAGCGATGATTGGCCGGGTCTTGCGCTGCCTCACATAGCCTGTTGATGATGTGGGGTGGCGTGGGAATATCGGGGTCACCTATGGCAAAGCTTACCACTTCTTCGCCGTTGGCTCTTTTCTCCTCTATTTTCCTGGTAATCTCCACAAAGAGGTAGGGCATCAGTTTTTCAAGTCTTCTTGATATTCTCATTTCAATCACACCGATGTTTTATTCTATGACTTCAGTCCGGCCATTCTCCGGTAAATACTGTTTCTGCAGGACCGCTGAGGAATACCTCTCCATTGCCGTCCCACTCTACACTCAGTATTCCACCGGGTAGTTTTATGTCAACCTTGCTATCAACGTACCCGAGCAGACGGGCTGCGACTGCTGTGGCACAGGCACCACTACCGCAGGCCAGTGTCTCCCCTACTCCCCTTTCCCAGACGCGGACTTCTATTTGCCCCCGGTCTATTACCCTGGCTACCTCGAAGTTTGTCCCGGCCGGAAATGCCTTGTGGTGCTCAACCCTTGGACCTAGTCGGGACAACGGGAAATCGGATAATTGACCGCCCTGGTGAAAGTAAACGGCGTGCGGGTTTCCCATAGAAACCAGGCTCAGGGATAGCTTCCTGTTGCCTGCTGTAATAGTATAGTTCATCAGGTTCTTTATGTCAACTATACCCCCTTCTTTCTCCTCTATTGATACCCGGTTATCACTGTTCCCGACCCTTGGTTCTCCCATACCGGTCTGGATTTTGGTTACTCTACCGGTTGTTTTGTAGACCCTGGCCCTTCTTGTGCCGGCTATTGTCTCCACTGTTATCTCTTTTGATACTCTCTTAACCCCCGAATTTGTTTTGTTTGTGTCTACGAAGTGTTTGACGAGGCACCTCAGCCCATTTCCGCAGGTGCTGGACTCGGAGCCGTCGGGGTTAAATATGCGCATACGGAAATCAGCGACACCTGAAGGCAGCAGCAGCAACAGCCCATCTGCACCAACACCGTAATGGCGGTCGCATATAGCTGCTGCCACCGGTGACCAATCACGCTGCGTATCACCGGTCTCTACCACCACAAAATCGTTCCCGGCACCCTGCATCTTGGTGAATCTCATAATTGCCTCGTAATGGGAAGTTTTCTGCCATTATATCAAATGGACTCGCTGTAATGCTAATACCCCTGCTGCTGTGCAAAAACTCCTGACAAAGGGTTATACTGTATAGCGTAACCCCCTGTTTGCTGCCGGTACCGTCTTGTTGAGAAGGGATTGTTCTAAACTATTAATAAGTCAGAGAGTATCAGGGGAGGAAGTCCTGGTCTTTTCTACGGCTGGTGGATTGTTGCCGCCTGTTTTGTTACCTCGCTGTATGTGCACGGGGTGATTGGATTTGGATTCACGGCGCTTATTGAGCCCCTGAGGAGCGAATTTCAGTGGAGTTATGCCCAGATTGCGCTTGCCAGCTCGCTTCGTGGCGTTGAGGTTGGTATGCTGGCGCCTGTTGTGGGCTTGCTCGTCGACCGCTGGGGTCCAAAAAGGTTGATGTTGGGGGGTTCTATTCTGGTCGGACTGGCTCTGGTAGTTGTTAGCCGTGCCAGTTCTCTGGGTATGTTCTACGCAGCCTTTGCCCTGGTCGCTCTGGGCATGACTGCTGTTAGTCCCACCGTGACAATGACGACAGTAGCCAACTGGTTCCGCAGGAGGATAGGCACTGCCACCGGTATCATGCACAGCGGTGTGGGCTTTTCCGGTCTTATGATTCCCGTGGTTGTCATGCTCATTGATACGTTTGGCTGGCGGACTGCCATGATTGTCTTCGGGGTCAGTCTGCTGGGCATAATATCGCCACTGGTGCTTCTGGTGCGGCACAAGCCTGAACAATACGGTCTTCTACCCGATGGTGAAGTAAATGCCTTGCCTGTTCCAGATGAGGGTACACCTGTCCTGGAGGATACCGGCCAGGATGTTCCTGCCAGGGAGGCTGTGCGGCACAGGGCCTTCTGGCACATTGCGCTGGCAATGATGTTACAGATAATGCTGGTAAGCGCGGTGGTTACTCATATGTTGCCCTATCTCAGTAGTGTTGGCATTGGCAGGGCAACTGCCAGCCTGATAGCCTCGGCTGTTCCACTATCCAGTGTACTGGGTCGCCTTAGCTTCGGCTGGCTTAGTGACCGGATTGACCGCCGGCGGATAATGGCTTTCGGCTACGCGATGATGAGTGCCGGCTTGATATTCTTGACCCTTGCTGCCTCCGGTAATTCAGGGCTGCTCGTGCCCTTTATCGCCCTTTTCAGTATTGGTTTTGGTGGTAACGCTATTGTGCGCGCTGCAATAATCAGGGAGTATTTCGGCAGGCGCAGTTTCGGTACTATCCACGGCTTTATTATGGGTGTAGCTGTTTTGGGGCACCTCTCCGGTCCGCCCCTTGCTGGCTGGGTGTTTGATACCTGGAGCAGTTACCAGGGTATATGGCTTGTATTCGCTGTCCTGGCTCTGTGCTCCCTTGTTCTGATAGCAACGGTGCCCAACCTGCGGCGTGTCGTTGAGAAGCTTGCCTGACACTGCCGCTACTTATGAAAGTAATATCCCGTGGTTGTGGTCAGGTTACCGGGCTTGAATATCAGGTTATCATTGTTGCTGAGTACCGTCTGAAGCTCCGTCTGGCTGCCGATACTCCTGTTATTCAGCAGTGCTATTGCCTTTTCTTGTATACCCAGCCTTGACTGGTAAAGCCTGCGGGCATCAGAGATAGTCTTGCCGAGCAGGTCCCAGGTTGAAATTCTATAGCCTTCATTGGTTACTATTACTGCCATTTTTTTGCCTCTCAGTGTAATGAATTATGGTAAATTGTTATATTATTCTACATAGTAAGGCTGGTGAGATGAATAAAGATTATAAAGAAAGGCTAAATTTTCCATTAAGTTTTCATAAAATCTTGTGGCAGATGCTACAGCGACTGTAGATGCAGGCGAGGGGTGCGGGCATATCTGGAAGGGTCTAGCAGGTACTTTCTGTACTCGCTGACCTGAACTCGTGATATTTTATAAAGCGGGATAGTGCCCTGGCGGCATTGACCTGTGATGAGTAGGTAGGGACACCGGCTAAGGCAAACTGCTGCCAGAGCCTGGCAGCCATGGCAGCCGCCCGCGGGTCATTGCCACGTACGTTCATTGCTACTACCAGAGGCTTATTGCAGGTATTCCTTGTGGCGAAGTCAATTATAAAATCATTGACTTCGCGGTATCGCTCCCTGTAGCCCGGGCTGTCGCCATCAAAACCGACGTGCCGGTCAACAATGACCAGGTCTATGACCGGGTCGGCAACTGCCATTTCTACGGTGCGGCGGAAGAGTTTAACGTCCTCCTGCACCTGCCATACATCCAGCGGGTTCCTGGTGCTGTTGCCGGCAATACTTATGAAGGTGTTTAGTTCTTCCCTGGTTTCATCGGAGAGAGGGGGTACCTCCAGCCCCTGGCGACTGCAGATATCTGCCAGTGCCACTGAGTTGCCACCCCCACCCCCCAGCAAAAGGGTGCGTCGCCCCCGGGGTGGAGTCAGGTGTAGGAAAGGCATAACAGCATCCACAATCTCTTCCAGTGAGTTGACTCTAACTGCCCCCGTCTGGGCGAAGAATGCCTCCCACGCCCTCCCTTCACCAGCCAGCGAACCGGTGTGAGAAGCAACTGCTCTTGACCCTGAAGGAGTCAGGCCCCCTTTCCAGAGTATGACCGGCTTGGTGCGGTTGATGGTCCTGATAAGGCGGGTAAATCTGTTCCCATCTGTAATTCCTTCAAGGTACATGGTGATTATGCTGGTGTCCGGGTCTTCAGCCAGGTATTCCAGGAAGTCCATTGCCTGCAAGCCACTGGCGTTGCCGAAGCTGATTACCTTGCTGAAGTAAACGCCGAGCCTTTGTGCATAATCGGTGAGGAACTCGCCGTGGCCGCCACTCTGTGAGACGAAAGCAACCGGCCCGCTGGCAACTGGCTTCGCCCCCCACGGCGTTAACCTGCTGGCAGGAACGTATATTCCCATACAGTTTGGGCCCACCACCTGCAAGCCACCCCTCTGTATAATCGCAGTAATCCTCTCCTCAAGCTGTCTGCCCTCTTCCTCACCGGTCTCACCAAAGCCAGAGCTGAAGATGTGCACATTCTTTGCTCCGGCGGCAATGCAGTCTTCAAGCACCTCAGGCACCCCTGGCGCCGGGATAGCAACAATTACGAGGTCAACGTGCTCCGGGATGGAACTCACAGCCGGGTATGCCTTGAGACCCTGAATTTTGGTCGCTCTGGGGTTGACGGGGTAAATATTCCCCGAAAAACCCACATCAATTAGCTGTGATACATAGTTTGTCCCGCCCCACCCGGCAGGGCTGGCTGAGGCACCGACCACAGCGACCGACCCGGGATAAAACATACTGTGAAGCTCATGTCTGGCTGGCACCGTAGAATCTCCCCTCGTAAAGCGGATAGCCTATGCTACCATAGCTCAGAGCCTCAGGGCAAACTGGCTATGCCGTTGCCAGGAATGAGTCGGGTTGATGATGCCGCTCCCCTGGATTATAATACTGACTAGAGCGGATTAAGAATTGGAGAATTGATAGTATGACTGGCGGTTACAATGGCAAAATCCTTAGGGTGAATTTATCTGACAATACCATATCTACCGAGGGAATTGAGGAAGCGTTCTGTAGAAAATATCTGGGTGGTGCTGGCTTTGTTTCCTATTTTCTCTTAAAAGAGTTGCCTCAAGGGGTTGACCCTCTGGGCTCGGAAAACAAGCTGGTCTTTGCTCTGGGTCCGCTGACGGGCGTGCAGTTACCCGGAAGCGGACGCCACTGTGTTGGTGCCAAATCTCCCCTCACCGGTGGTATCGCCAAATCGGAGGCCGGGGAGTTCTGGGGTGCTGAACTCAAGCGGGCTGGCTATGATGTAATTATTATTGAGGGTAAGGCTGATAAACCGGTCTACCTGTGGGTCCACGATGGGGAAGCCAGCATCAGGGATGCTGGCCACCTCTGGGGGATGAATACAAAGGAGACGCAGCAGACCATCAGGGCTGAGCTTGGAGATAACCGTGTGCGGGTGGCACTAATAGGACCGGGGGGAGAGAACCTGGTACTTTATGCCTGTATCATGCACGGACTCTATGATGCTGCCGGACGGGGCGGGCTCGGCGCAGTGATGGGGGCAAAGAATCTTAAAGCAGTTGCCGTCAGGGGACATAAGGCACCTAAGGTAACCGAACCGGGGGTTGTTAAGGACTTGAGGCAGTGGCTGCTTGCCAATATGCACCGTGTCGGTGATTTTCATGAGTTTGGCACCGGTGCTGTTATGAGTGCTTACGAAGTGACCGGGAACCTGCCGGTCCGGAATTTCCGTGATGGACTGTTTCCGGCGGTAAATTTGATTGATGCCCGGGCAATCAAGGATACTATCGGGGTTGGCATGGAGGGCTGTTTCGCCTGCCCGGTGCAGTGCAAGAAGGTGGTGAGAGTAAAAGAGCCGTATACCGTGGACCGTGCCTACGGTGGTCCTGAATACGAGACTCTAGCCGCGCTGGGTTCCAACTGCGGTATTGATAATCTCAAGGCTATTGCCAAGGGTAATGAGCTTTGTGGAGCCTATTCACTGGACACGATTTCGGTGGGTGGCGTCATTGCCTTCGCTATGGAGTGCTTTGAGAGGGGCTTGCTCAGCACTGGTGACACCGGCGGAATTGAGGTGAGGTTCGGGAATTACGAGGCGATGCTTGAACTCATAGAATTGATTGCCAGGCGTAAGGGTATTGGTGCCCTGCTGGCTCAGGGGACGGCTCGGGCAGCTCAGGAAATTGGCAGGGGAGCCGAGGAGTTTGCCATTGAGGTTAAAGGGCTGGAGGCGGGGATGCATGAGCCACGGGTGAAACCAGGACTGGGACTTGGCTTTATGGTTAACCCGCACGGTGCAGACCATTGCTGTAACATGCATGACACACTGTTTGTCACCGAGCAGCAGGTAAGAGAGCTAGCGCCCCTGGGGATACTTGAACCGCCGGCTGTTGATGATATTGGTCCCCGGAAGGTAGCCCTGTTCAGGCTGGTGCAGCTTAAGAGGATTATATTTGATTCACTGGTGCTCTGTCTCTTCTTACCGTATAGCTATCAGCAGGTCGCTGATGTCACGGCGGCGGTTACCGGGTGGGATACAGGGATAGCCGAGCAGCTAAGGGTGGCTGAGAGAATTGTTACCATGACAAGGCTGTTTAATATCCGCGAGGGGTTTACTGCTGCTGACGATAGGCTGCCACAGCGCTTCTTCCAGCCCAAAACAGACGGAATCCTGGCAGACAAGCCCCTGAACCCTGCGGACTATGAGAGGGCAAGAAGCTACTACTATACCCTGATGGGCTGGGATGTACGGACTGGAATACCGTTACCGGAGAAGGTGGAGGAGCTGGGCATAGCCTGGGTTTAGGTCAGGCTTCTTGTTTAACCTCCGGGGGTTTTGCCAGCAGAATCAGAGGTAGTGCTGGAATCGAGGCCAGTGCAATAACCAGCCAGGCAAAGTGGTAGCTCCCGGTAATATCAAAGACCCATCCGGCAAAGATGGGGCTAATCAGTCCTCCCACCATGCTCGGGATTGACATCAATCCCATTATGGTACCAAAGCTTCTGGTGCCGAAGTAATCAGCTTGTAGTGCCGGTCTCAAGGGTATTCCTCCGCCGTAGCCCGGGCCATAGAGTAGCAGGAAGGGAATAATAAGCCAGGTGCTGTCTGCTCCCACGTAGGCGAAGAACAGAATGCCGATAGTTTGAATGACCAGTGATATTGCTATGAGATATCTCTTATTTCTGAAATCACCGAGGAACCCGAACCCCAACCTCCCGATAAGGCTGCACAGTGTCATACCGGTAACCACGGTAGCCGCCATCGTTGTGGGTATATTCTCACTCTCCAGATAGGGCACTATATGAACCATGACAGCACTCATAGCCAGGTGCTGGAAGAGGAAAGCAAACGAAAGCAGCCAGAAGGCTCGTGTCCCTACTGCCTTCCTGGCGGTAAACCCTGTGTCTGAAGTGCCTGCATCCCCTTCCCTCGTTTTGGTGGCTGGGTCGTAGCCAAGCCTATCCGTCAGTTCGTCTGTTGTCTCTATTGTTTTACCATCGGGTAGGTAACCATACTGGCCTGGTTTATGCCTCATTACCAGGCTGAGGAGAATACCGGCTATCAAGAGCACGATGGCTATTACTGTCAGGGTTTCCCTCCACCCAAACTGGCCGATAGACAGAGCCACCAGGGGCACCAGAGCGCCACTGGCACCAAAACCCACATAGATAAAGGTCATAGCGCGGCTTCTTTTCTCTTTGAACCAGTGGGCTACGGTGGTATTCATTATTACAAAGGAGCCAAAGCTCATGCCTGTGGCGATAACTATAAACGTACCGTAAAATGCCCACAGGGAATTAATACGGCTCATTAGCAGGAGACCGAGACCAATGACGACCCAACCACCGAGCATCAACTTCCTGGGTCCCACCCTGTCAACCAGTAGTCCGGCAAGCGGGCTTAACATGCCCTGCTCAAGTCGCTGGAAGAGGAAGACAACGGATGTTACCGCGGCACTCCAGCCGAAGGTTGTTCTTATAGGGTTAAAGAAGGTGGTGAAACCATAAATGAATGTTCCACCGGCAAGGATATTAAGGACAGCGCTGGCGAGTACTATCCACCAGCCGTAGAATATCCTCCTCTTTCTTGGCATAACTCTATCTGTTACCTTTCTACGACCAGCGGACTGTCAGGTGTCTTTGCTAGATTGATGGTAGAAACAGATTCGTGTGGTCTGATTTTCTATCTGTGGAGCGGGAGACGGGACTCGAACCCGCGACAACCTGCTTGGAAGGCAGGGACTCTGCCAACTGAGTTACTCCCGCAAAGCCATATTCATTTTAGCCCAAAATTTGTCCTCAGTCAAAGGTAAAGGAAGTTCTGAGTATCCAGCCGGCTACGGTTGAGTTGATGGCTGCTGGGGTGGCGTCAGAATTGAGCCCCGATATGAGGTTGACAAGGCAGTTATCATAGGATATGCTTTATATTAAGCAGATGTTATGCTTTGACAAATTGGTAGCCAAGCCTTATCATGTGTAGGGTAATGCTGATGCGTTAGGGCATATTTTTTTGTTCACGATGGGTGGGGTTAATACAGATGTAACTGGCAGGTAAAGCGAAGTAAAATATAGAGAAGGGGGGTGCTATATGGAGCTAAGCCGAAGAGATTTCTTAAAGGCCTCCGGGGCTGGGGTTGGTGGTATCTTCCTGCTCGGGGCGCTTAACCCTGATAAGGCCATGGCTGGAGCACCCAGGGAGCTTCCACTCAAAAAGCAGATTGGCGAGCACAGCACAATCTGTCCGTATGACGGCACCGGGTGCGGCTTTCTTGTCGCATCTGAGAACGGCAAGGTAGTTAACCTTGAAGGTGACCCTGACCACCCTATTAATCACGGCGGTGCCTGCGCTAAGGGTGCTACCCTGCGCCAGTTATCTGCCGATAATCCGTGGCGGCTAAGGAAGGTGCTCTACCGGCGTCCGGGTGGGGCTGACTGGGAGG
Source organism: uncultured Dehalococcoidales bacterium (assembly GCA_964510485.1). Classification (GTDB taxonomy): domain Bacteria; phylum Chloroflexota; class Dehalococcoidia; order Dehalococcoidales; family Fen-1064; genus CAZEBT01. The sequence goes on from CAZEBT010000010.1 coordinate 11,000, forward strand.
AAAAGGACTGGGACTGGGCAATCGATAGGATTTGCCAGAATATTAAGGATACCAGAGACAGCAACTTCACTATCACAGATAGCCAGGGGAATCTGGTAAACCGTACTGATGCCATTGCCAACCTGGGCGGTTCAGCCCTGGACAATGAGGAGTGCTACCTCCTGTCAAAGCTGGCTCGTGCCCTTGGCATAGTGTACCTGGAACACCACGCCCGCATATGACACTCCCCGACTGTCGCCAGTTTGGCGGAAAGTTTCGGGCGTGGAGCCATGACCAACCACTGGAATGATATTGGTAATTCTGACTGTGTCCTGGCAATTGGTTGTAATGCTGCTGAGAATCACCCTGCCTCTTTTGGCTATATTATGGCGGTTCAGGATAAGGGAGGTAAGCTCATCAGCGTTGACCCCAGGTTTACCAGGACCTCGTCCAAGGCAGATATCTACGCACCACTCAGGTCGGGGACAGATATTGCCTTTGTTGGCGGCATGATTAAATACGTCCTCGATGACATAGATCTCAACCCCGGCAACTACAACATGACCTACATTACGGAATACACCAACGCAGCGTACCTGGTAAATCCAGATTTTGAAGGGCCTGCTGAGCTTGAAGGACTGTTCTCCGGTTACGCTGGCAGCCATAATGAAACCGACGATGCCAAGAGAAAGTACGATAAGTCCAGTTGGCAGTTCCAGGAGGGTGCTGATGGTATCCCCCGAAAAGACAAAACACTGAGAGACCCGAACTGTGTATTCCAGATTATGAAGAGGCACTTTGCACGTTATACTCCAGAGATGGTAAACAGCATCTGCGGTACGCCGGTTGATGTGTTCCTTGATGTTTGCCACACCTACGCTGCTACCGGCAAGACAGGCAAGGCGGGTACCATAATGTATGCCATGGGCACAACGCAGCATACCTATGGTGCCCAGAATATCCGCTCTTACTGCATACTGCAGCTTCTGCTGGGCAACATTGGTGTATGTGGCGGTGGTATCAATGCTTTACGAGGTGAGTCCAACGTGCAGGGCTCCACTGACCACTGCCTGTTGTTCCATATCATCCCCGGATACCTGAAGGTACCCCAGAGCACAGACAGTTCACTGAGCGCATACCTTGAGCGGACCACCCCCAGGAGCAGTGACCCCAATAGTGCCAACTGGTGGCAGAATACCCCCAAGTATGCGGTCAGTTTACTGAAAGCATGGTATGGCAAGGCGGCAGCAAGTGATAACGAGTTTGGTTTCCATTACCTGCCCAAGATAGAGGCTGGTAAGGACTACTCGCACATAGCCCTTTTTGAAGCCATGAGTGAGGGTGTAATCAAGGGGCTCATGGTCTGGGGTCAGAATCCAGCCGTGGGTGGGCCCAATGCCAACCTTGAACGAAGTGCTATGGGCAAGCTGGACTGGATGCTGGTCTCTGACATATGGCATACCGAGACGGCTAATTTCTGGCGGCGTCCGGGAGTAAACCCTGCCGATATCAAGACTGAGGTCTTTCTCCTTCCAGCACTGGGCTCTTATGAGAAGGAAGGCAGTGTTACCAACAGCGGGCGCTGGATGCAGTGGCGCTATAAGGCGGCAGACGGTCCCGGGGATGCCATGGATGACCTGTGGATGATGGATAAGATTTACAAGAAGCTGAAGGAGCTTTACTCCGGAGGTAGCGGCCCCAACTCGGATGCCATTACCAAGGTGGACTGGGATTACGGGCATGAGCACCCCGATGTACACGAGGTAGCCAAGGAGATTAATGGCTATGACCTTACCACAGGCAAACTGCTCCCCAGCTTCAGTAAGCTAAAGGACGACGGTACCACTACCTCAGGCAACTGGCTGTACTGCGCCAGTTATACCGAGGATGGAAATATGGCTGCCCGACGCGACGCGACACCCGGACCATTTAATGTCGGTCTTTATCCCAACTGGTCATGGTGCTGGCCGGTAAACCGTCGGATCATCTATAATCGTGCCTCGGTTGACCTTAATGGTGAGCCGTGGGACAAGGAGCACCCGGTTATCTGGTGGAAGGATGGGAAGTGGGTTGGTGATGTACCCGATGGCGGCTGGCCTCCAATGGCAGTTGACCCTGCGGCGACCAAGTGGCCGTTCATTATGAAGCCGGGGGGGCATGCCCTTCTATTCGGTCAGGGTATGGCTGAAGGGCCGTTACCGGAGCACTATGAACCCTGGGAAGCCCCGATACAGAACCCCATGTCAGGGCAGCAGAACAACCCTGCTTTCAAGATATGGAGGCCTGAGGAGCAGGGTACACCAGACCGTTTCCCGATAGTATGCAGCACCTACCGTGTAAGCGAACACTGGCAGAGCGGACAGATGACGCGTAACTGTTCCTGGCTGGTCGAGATGCAGCCCGAGCCATTTGTTGAGATGAGCGAGGAGCTGGCGGAGGAAAGGGGCATCGCTAACGGTGACAGGGTTATCGTAGAATCGGCCAGGGGGCAGATAAACGTAGTAGCCGTAGTTACCAAGCGCTTTAAACCGTTCCAGATGAACGGGTACAAGGTGCACCAGGTAGGTGTAATCTGGCACTGGGGCTACACTGGTCTATCTACGGGAGACAGCGCCAATGTTCTTACCCCCCATGTTGGTGATGCCAATACGATGATACCGGAATACAAGGCATTCCTGGTCGACATCCGCAAGGCTTAGAGAGAGATAAAGAAGTATATACTTGGAGGTATTCATGGCAGAAAAAGCAATTTTGTATGATGCAATAAGGTGTACTGCTTGCCGCGGATGCCAGGCGGCCTGTAAGCAGTGGAACGAGAACGATGAGGTTATACCTGATGTAGAGAACGGGGTTGATTCATTCAACCGGGGCAGCTACGAAAATCCCCCCGACCTTTCACCGACTACCTGGCTTAAGATGAGGTTCACCGAGGTGGAAACACGGGAAGGAAAGGTGGACTGGCTGTTTACCCGGCGCGCCTGTATGCACTGCACCGATGCCGGCTGTGTCAGGGTCTGTCCCAGTGGTGCGCTTTACCACGATGAGCTTGGTTTCGTCGGTTATAATAAAGACCTCTGCACCGGCTGCGGCTACTGTGCTGAGGCCTGCCCCTTTGATGTGCCCCGGTTTACGCGCAACCTGATTACTGGCATTGCCAAGATGGATAAGTGCACCTTCTGTACTACCCCCGGACTGAACCGTATCGCTGAGGGGCTGGAGCCGGCCTGTGTCAAGACCTGCCCTACTGACGCGCTTATCTATGGAGACCGCAGTGACCTGATAGCCGACGGGCGCAAGCGGGTGCAGGCTCTCAAAGCCAAGGGGTACAGACGTGCCAATCTGTATGGTGAGAACGAGCTTGGCGGGTTGCATGTGATGTATGTGCTGGATGACTCCCCTGATGTATACGGGCTCCCGGTAGCACCCAAGGTTCCGGCGGCAGTCACTGCCTGGCAGGACGTGCTGCAGCCGATTGGCTGGGGGCTTGGCGGGCTTGTTATTCTCGGGCTGGGATTGAACTACATTATCGCCAGAGAAGCCAAGATAAGGAGAGAACTACCCGGTCAGAAGAAGGAGGAAAAAGATGCCGCAAGAAGTTGAAAAGTACAGCAAACCGGCACGCATTTTTCACCATGTACATACTGTTGCTTTTATAGTTCTGTTTCTCACCGGCCTTGTCCTGTTTATTCCTCAACTGGGGTTTCTGGCACAGGGTAGCTGGACCCGGCTGATACACCGCATTGCTGCGGTTGTTTTTGTTGGAATACCTGTCATATACGTAATCACGAATTTCAAGGCGGCTGTCAGGGGGCTTATGGAGCTGCTCACCTGGGGCAAGAGAGATATCGGCTGGGCTAAGGCAGCACTCCGCTACTACTTCTTTAATGATGAGAGGTCAATGCCACCCCAGGGTTCCATGAATGCGGGGCAGAAGCTGTGGGGGATTGCGGTGCTCGCCTGCGGTGTGGTTTTCGTGGTAACCGGCATTCTCATGTGGTTCTATAAGGAGATATTACCCTATTCAGTGCTGCAGTGGAGTGTTTTTGTGCACGACGTCATCTTCATTGTTGCCGGGTGTTTCCTTTTTGTCCATATCTATCTTGGTGTGATTCACCCGCTTATGACCGAAGCCTGGAAAGCCATATGGAAGGGAACGGTCTCAACCGAGTATGCGAAGTCGCACCACGGCAAGTGGTACGAGGAGATAAAGGAAAAAGGAGCAAAGGAAGGCTAGGTGCCAGCAGGATTAGATAGCATTATCAGGAAGCTGGAGGAGCAGGAAAGAAAGGAAGGAAAGCTACCCCAGGTATTAGAGTTCTATCGAGAGCTGGTTCAGATTCAATCTAGGGTTGGGAAGCGCTTAGGTGCGCCCAACCCTAGTTTTACTGATACACCAGCGGGGCAGGAAAGACCGCTGATAGGATTTGAAGACCTTAACCTTGATTGGTCGCTGCTAAATAAGACATTCAAGGAGGTTGCTGCCACCTTTGCCAGATATCCGGAGCTCTTCGGGCAGGTACCGGAGCATCTGACCGGGGCTGCCGCCAGACAGCCTGTCACCGAGGAAACGGTCAAGGCATGGTTTAACGGGACTGAATTACCCCCTGACACTGTTACTGCTGATGTTAATGAGGCTCTCCTCAGGGAGATAATCCACGCCAGCCTCAAGCCTTACCTGCTTGGATACTCAACAGCCCTCCTTAAACTGGTGAACCAGGAGAACTGGCGACGTGGCTACTGCCCGGTCTGTGGGGGCATTGCGGACTTCGGTTTTCTTGATGCAGAGCGCGGTTCCCGGTGGCTGGTATGCTCGCGGTGTGATGCTGAGTGGCTTTTCCAGCGACTACAGTGTCCCTATTGTGGCACCACAGACCAGAATACCCTGTCCTATTTCACTGATGATGAAGGACTGTACCGTCTGTACGTCTGTGAGCAGTGTAAGCACTATCTGAAAATCATAGACCTGCGCCAGGCCAAGTCCGGGGTCCTGATACCCCTGGAGCGTCTGTTGACCCTGGACATGGACAAACAGGCGAGGGAGCACGGGTATAGCCCTCTTGGTTGAGGCGGGGCAGGCATTTACTGAGACTTTTTCACCCATCCAGCCAATGGTAGCTAAATTACCACAGTTGGGATATAATTAAGGCAATACACGAGGGAGGAGGGATGTGTAATGTTTATGCGCGGAATGGGAGGTTGGGAGATTGGTCTCATCGTGCTTGTAATCCTGATTGTTTTTGGGGTAGGTAAGCTCCCGCAGGTTGGCGGTGCTATTGGCAAGGGACTGAGGGCTTTTCGCAGGGGACAGAGTGGCGAGGAAGAAGCGGAGGAGAAAGAAGAGCTTGAACCGAAAAGAACCACCCGCAAGAGAACCAGCACCCGCAAGAGTCCCAGCAAGAGCTAATTTCTCTCCCGGTGAATCATATCCACAGTCCACAGAGGTAATAGTGCCTGAAGTTAATGAGTGATACGGAAAGGTGATGGGGGTTAAGGATGGAATTCTTCGGCATGGGCACCATGGAGATACTGCTAGTCCTTGTTGTGGCGCTGATAGTATTCGGGCCGGGAAGGATAGTGGATATTGGCCGGACACTGGGCAAGATAGCGCGTGCTCTGAAGAAAGCATCCTTTGACCTGACGGCGGCGGTAACCAAGGAACTGGAGAGCGAGCAGAAAGAGCCACCACCTCAGCAGGGGAAAAAGAAGTAGCCGCCAAGACTCGGTATAGCCAGACCTTAGAACAGCCGAGATATTAACAGGGAAATGAGCGACGATACAAGGTTGTCCATCCTCGGGCATCTTAAGGAACTCCGGCAACGCTTAATCAAGGTTATCATCGTACTTCTGGTTGCCTGTGTTTTATCATTCATATTTGCCGACGAGATTTTTCACATTCTAACCGCGCAAACGGAGGGCATTGAGGGCAGCCTCATCTTCATTGAGATGACCGAGATGATTGGCACCTACATGAAGGTGTGCCTGGCAAGTGGCGTAATCGTGACGATGCCCTACATAATCTATCATGCTATCATGTTCGTTTCTCCAGCCCTTACCCGCAAGGAAAAGAAGGCAGTATATTTGATAATTCCCTGGGTAACGCTGATGTTTGCCGGTGGGGTTGCCTTCGGGTATTTTATCCTCATCCCTCCGGCAACAAAATTCTTAATTACCTTTGGCAGCAATATAGCAACCCCTCAAATTAAGATTGGCAATTATATTTCAGTAGTGACCAGGCTTCTTTTAGCTATTGGTCTGGTATTTGAGTTGCCGGTGGTGACGACCTTTCTGGCAAGGCTGGGTATTATTACATCGGGGTGGCTTGCTTCCAAGCGGAGGATAGCAATTATACTTGCCTTTATACTGGCTGCCATAATTACTCCCACCTTCGACCCCTTAAATCAGACCCTGGTTGCTGCCCCACTGGTGGTTCTCTACGAGATGAGCATCTGGCTGGCTAAGCTCGTACAGAGAAAGAGGGAGTCCGAGGCTGAACTGACTACTACGCCGGTTTCGGGAGACCCGGAGTGAGCCGGTATATTGCACCAGGAACTCCACCCGGAAAGGGGGTGATCAGAGTGTTGCCAAGAACCTGGCGATGACAGATAGTTGAGAGTGCGTGTCACTCTAACCCTGTTGCCCGGAATAGCGGGCACATAGCTTTCAAGGGTCTGGATGGAGGTTCTTTTGCGGAGATTACTAATGCCCAGGACTCTGATTATCCTCGCCGGGCTTATTTTTGGGGTCCTGGCGGCTCTAATGACCAACTGGGGAAACCCGGCCAATATGGGTATCTGCATTGCCTGCTTTATACGGGATATAGCCGGCGGGCTCGGCTTGCACCGTGCCGGGGTGGTGCAATACCTCCGCCCTGAGATTCCCGGGTTTCTCCTGGGCAGTCTGGTGGCTGCCTACGGTTTTGGTGAATTTAGAGCCAGGGGTGGTGCTTCACCTCTGGTTCGTTTTTTTCTGGGCGCCTTCGTTATGATTGGCGCTATGGTATTCCTCGGTTGCCCCGTCCGCATGATAGTCCGCCTGGCTGGCGGTGACCTTAACGCTATTACCGCTCTTGCCGGAATGGTCTGCGGGATACTGGTCGGGGTCTTTTTCCTGAAAAGGGGCTTTAACCTGGGACGGTCAACCAGAATGCGCACACCGGCCGGCTGGGTCATGCCCGTGGTGATGATTGGGCTGGTTATGCTGACTGTCCTGCAACCGGGATTCATATTTAACAGCGAGAGTGGGCCGGGGGCGATGTTTGCCCCCTGGGGGATTGCGCTGGCTGTTGGACTTGTGGTCGGGTTTCTTGCTCAGAGGACCAGAATGTGCTTTGTTGGCGGCTGGCGCGACGTATTCCTGGTCAGGGACTTCTATCTCTTCAGCGGTATCATTGCCTTCCTGGTTGCTGCCCTGGTCACCAACTATGTGGCTGGTAATTTTGGCGCCGATGGTCTTTACCACTGGGGCTTTACCTGCCAGCCGATAGCCCACAATGACCACCTCTGGAATTTCTTTGGTATGGGTCTGGTTGGTCTGGGAGCCACGCTGGTCGGTGGCTGTCCCCTGCGAAACCTGGTACTTACCGGGGAGGGCGATACGGACGCCGGCATAACAGTGCTGGGGTACTTTGCCGGGGCTGCCTTTGCCCACAATTTCCTTCTGGCGTCAAGCCCGCAGGGTACCGGTACATGGGGACCGGTGGCTGTTATTGCTGGACTGGTATTCTGCATAGCGCTCGGGTTCCTGATGCAAGAGAAAACAACCTAGAGGTGTAGTGTTATGGCATTTTTAAGACGAAAAGACAGGAAATCATCTGAGGGTAGTGGACTGGTGCTGTTTGGCGGGGTACATGATGCTATGAAGGCTGAGAAGGTCCTGAAGAGGCAGGGCTATGCTGTCAGGCTGGTTGCTCCGCCACCAGAGCTGCGAAAGGGTTGTGACCTGGCAGTGGAAATAAACCTGGTGGAGCAGCCCGGTATTAAGCGACTGCTCGGTCAGGAAGATGTAGCCTTTGTTGGCATCGAGCCGCTGGAGATAGATACCTCGGAACTGCTTGAAATCGTCAGGGTGACTGATTTTGGTCGCTGGGTGATGGCTAAGGCAGGTAACATGAAATTGAGCTTCGATAAGGAGAGCGGCGTCATCGTCAACGTCTCCGGGGGAGGCTGTCCCGATATCCCCTACCTCCATGCTGAGCTGCTTGGCAGGTTGCTTAAGGAAGCACCCAGACCCAGAGACATTGGCTTTACACTGTGTGCCCTGATGCTGGACAGGGCACTTGAGGAGAGCATAGCACTATCTGAGGGGGGTGAGTAGACATGCTGCTTATTGCCGGGACAGTTCCCGTGAAAGAAGTCCCTCTGACCATTGGTGAGGTCAGTGCGGATGGGGATTTTTTAGCCGTGAAAGGTATCCGTATCCCCTGCACTCAGGGCACCGGGGCAATGATAAGCGCCGCTCTGGCAGCTACCGGCTACCTGGGTGTGGAGGCACCTCATGCGGTGGTAGCCGGAGATATCGGTCAGGGAAAGGGGAGCCGGGAGATTTACCAGTACCTTATCAAAAATGTGGCTGAACTCTGCCCGACGGTTCTAGCCCTGCACTATTGCCTCCCTGACATGACCCTGACGAGGAGGCTATGTCAGGCGGTTGATGGATGTGTCAGACGGCCGGTCATGATTGCCGATGCTGCTTCAATGTACTCTGCCAAGGCATCGGGTATGGCGGAGGCGTTCGACATATTTACCCCGGATGCCACCGAGATGGCGTTTCTGGCTGACCCCTACGCGACACACCCCGCCTATATCAATAGACACCTCTTTGACACAGATATAACTCAAACACCGAGGCTAATCCAGGACGCCTACCGGAACAGGAGCGCCGCCAGTTTGCTTCTGGTCAAGGGTAGTATTGATTACATAGTACATGCCGGCGAGATTGTGGATACCATCGGTGAACCCGATATACCGGCACTGGAAGCCGTCGGGGGCACCGGCGATACCATAACCGGGCTGGTCTCTGCCTTTGCCGGTGCTGAGCTTGAGCTCCACGAAGCAGCGGTACTGGCTGCCCGGTCGAACCGCATGGCAGGCGAGTATGCCCGGGTAACACCAGCCACCAGAATCAGCCAGGTTATCGCCCAGTTCCCCGCTGTGTTCAGGGACTATCTCTGCCAGTGGAGCGGGGTGTGCTACACGAAAGGAGAGAACAGGGATGATTGAGGTTGATGCCCGCGGTTTTTCCTGCCCGATACCGGTAGTAAAGACCAAGAAGGCTATTGACGAAAACCCGAAGGGACAGATAGCCGTCCTCGTTGAGACAGCCGTGTCCAGGGAGAACGTTTCCAGATTGGCACAAAGCAAGGGGTATACCGTTGAAGTGGAGGAGGTTGCTGATGAGTACCGCCTGGTGCTCACCCCTCCTGCTAAATAGAGGCAGGCACAGTAAGCGGGTGTTGCCACGACTAGGCCTATGGTATATACTTGACCGTGGCTGGGGGCGGATGAGTCCCGGTGGGCTTCGCGGACTTCAAATCCGTTGGGGGGCATTAGAAGTGTCTTCGGTGGGTTCGACTCCCATACGCTCCCGCCAGGGTTTTGCTTGATACTTTTCTA